>JALYXG010000364.1 GCA_030947205.1 Chloroflexota bacterium | reverse complement strand
TCACCGGGCGACGCTGACAGCCGCCACACGAAAGAACATGATGGGTGTGGCCCGATCATCCGCACAAAATTTGCACGTTTGGACATTGTGCAGAAATCCGCGTCGCCGTATGATCGTTTCGACGAGCGAATGCCGCGCTGGCGTCGTATGGATCGTCGCGCAAGAACCGAATGCAGCAGTGGCTCGTTCATTGGGTGGATGTGAACCATTCGCGCCCGCATCGGCCGGTCGCGACGCTTCGAGAAAGGGGATGCACATGTTCCATCGTCTTCGTCGCCTTTTTGCGGTCGGCGCCATCGGCGCCGCGCTTCTCGTTATCGGCCTGGGCAGCGCGGGGTCGGTTTCCGCCGCTGTTGATCCGGTGGCCTTCCAGAAACTCGGCTGCACCAACGGCGACTATTCCTGTTACTACGCCCGGCTGTATGGCGGCTACCCACTCCGCGCGCCGTTCTGCGACAACAATGGCTGCACCTACGCCGCCGTCGGCGACGGTTACTATGGCGTCCCGTACTACGCGGCCCCGAACTACGCCGGCTACCCGTACGGCTACGCGTACCCCAACTATGTCTACCCCGTCGGCGTGCCGCTCGCATCGCAGGTCAACGGCGGCTTCATTACCCCGCTCAATCACTGATCCACATGTACTCAATATGCCCCTCCCGGTATCGGGAGGGGCATTTTGGTGAATCGCTTGATGACTCAGCCCGCCGGTACCGCCGCGAGGCTTTCCACAAACTGGCCGATGCGGCGGGTCGCTTCCATCAGGTTTTCCATCGAGTTGGCGTAAGAAAGGCGGAGATAGCCCGCGCCGTATTCCCCGAACGCCGTCCCCGCGAGAGTGGCGACGCCCGCCTCCTGCAAGAGCCGGTCGGCAATTTCGCGCTCCGACAGGCCGGTGCCAGAGACATTCGGGAAGGCATAGAACGCGCCCTTCGGCAGTTCGCACCGCACGCCGGGGATGGCGTTCAGGGCCGCGACGACCGCATCCCGCCGCCGCCGGAACTCGGCGCGCATCCGATCCACCTCATCCTGCGGGCCGGTGATTGCCGCGACGCCCGCGCGCTGCGTGAACGACGCCGTGCAGGAGTTCGAGTTGACCATCAACTTGACGATGCTCGGCGCGAGATTGGACGGCACGACGCCATAGCCCATCCGCCAGCCCGTCATCGCGTAAGTCTTCGAGAAGCCGTCGAGGATAATCGTGCGGTCGGCCATGCCCGGTTCGGCGGCGATGGAGGAATGCGCGCCTTCGTATTGGAGGCGGCAGTAGATTTCGTCCGAAAGCACCCAGAAATTGTGCGCGAGCGCCAGTTCGGCAATCGCCGCGAGGTCTTCCCTGGGGATGACGCCGCCCGTCGGGTTGGCGGGGGAGTTGATGACGAGCATCTTCGTGCGCGGCGTGATGCGCGACTTCAGGTCCTCGATGCTGAAGGCGAAGCCTTTTTCTTCCAGCAGCGGCAACGGTACGGCCTTCGCGCCGACAAAGTTAATCATGGACTCGTAAATCGGGAAGCCGGGGTTCTGGTAGATCACCTCGTCGCCCGCCTCGCAGAGGGCGAGGATCGCGTAGAACATCACCGGCTTGCCGCCGGGCGTCACAACGACCTGATCGGGCTGGACGGCGATGCCGCGACTGGTCGAAATCTCGTGCGCAATCGCCTCGCGCAGTTCGGGCAGGCCCGCCGCCGGACCATAGTGCGTGTAGCCCTCATCGAGCGCGCGCTTCGCCGCCTCGACGATGTGTGCGGGCGTGTCGAAATCCGGCTCGCCAATTTCGAGGTGGATCACCGACCGTCCCTGCGCCTCCAGCGCCCGTGCCTTTGCCAGCACCTCAAACGCCGTCTCCGTCCCCAACCGGCTCATCGCGGACGCTAATTTCAATTCCATCGCTGCCCTCTCCTGCTCGCTCCGTCCACCCCACGTCAACCAGCGTACAGTATATCAGCCAGCCCTCGCGCCTGCGCCGACCAATCCGTTTGGTATGCTCAATGGTACACTTCAGTAGGGATGGAGCATCACCCCTTAGTCCTGAGTTCTCAGTCCTTACCCCCGAGCGGAGCGATGGAATTCCGAGATGGCCTGACAACCGAGATGCGCTACGCGGTCTACGCCCTCGGTCGGGAGTATGGGCCGGAAGATGGCGTGGACAATGGGGCGGATCAGGACTTCTACCGCATCCTCCGCAAGCCGCCGTATGAGGCGTTCAAGGCGTACGATGTGATGCGGCGCGAATGGGGCCTTGACGTCATCCCGATCTGCCCGGATCGCGCGGCGATCCTCGGCGATCCCTGCTACCCGTCGCTACCCGCCGCGCCGCACCCAGTGGACTGCGTCGTCTCTTTCCTGCCCAGCCATTTCGCCCGCACCCTCG
>JALYXG010000019.1 GCA_030947205.1 Chloroflexota bacterium | reverse complement strand
AGCGGGGGCACCATGCCTCTGACGCTTTCCTTCGTCGCGCCCGACCGCTGGACGCTCGACCCGTGGCCCATAACCGTGGACGAACTGCGGCTAGTGGGCGAAGGGCGATTGCTCCGCGACCGCTACGGCAACGAAATAGCGATGCGGGAGGCACTGGAAATCGCGCCGTGGGTGCGGTGGGAAAGCGTCATCGCGCCGGTGCAATAATAGTGCGGGTAGGTGTATGCGGAACGGTGGAGTAGGCTGTACTTCCTCTTCCAACGCCTGTTTATCGCCGGCCTGAAGGCAGGTGCGACAAAGGGTTCGCGATTCGGCGGCGTGTGTCACTCGGCCTACCGCTGCGGGTGAGTGAACTCGACCGATGCCGCCGGTCCGCCGCCGTGGTTCGCGCGGGCGATGGCAACGGCGGCGGCGATGTGCGAGAGATGCGTCAGTCCCTGCGGGAAGTTGCCGAGCATTTCGTGGGCGCGGGTGTCATACTCCTCGGCGAACAGGCCGAGGTCGTTGCAGGTTGACGCCACGCGGTCGAAGACCTCGCGGGCGTCGTCCGAGCGGCCCTGATGGGCGAGACATTCCGCCAGCCAGAAGGTGCAGGCCAAAAACGTCCCTTCCCGACCGTGCAGGCCGTCGTCGGTCTCGTCCACCTTGTACCGCAGGAGCATGCCGCGATCGTCGAGCGCGTCGCGGATCGCGTCGGTCGTGCGGATCATGCGCGGGTCGTCCCAGGCGACGAAATCCACGCTCGGGAGGAGGAGCAGGGCGCTGTCGAGCGACTGCGACCCGAAGGCCTGGACGAAGATGCCGCGTTTTTCGTCGTACCCCTCCTTTTCGATGGCCGTTCGAATCTCGTTGCGGACGGACTTCCAGCGGCGGAGGGGCGCCTGGCGCAGGCACTCCTCGGCGAGCCGGATACCCCGGTCGAGCGCGGCCCAGCACATCACTTTGGAGTGGACGAAGTGCTGCGGCTCGCCGCGCGACTCCCACAGGCCACGATCCTTCTCCTTCCAGCGCGCGGCGGCGGCATCCACGAGGTCGAGGATGAAGCGCCAGTAATCGTCGTCCGGCGAACTGCCGCGCAGATGCCAGTGCCACGCGAGGTCGAGCAGTTCACCGTAGGCGTCGAGCTGCACCTGATCCGAGGCGGCATTACCGATCCGCACCGGTTTCGCGCCCTGATAGCCGTCGAGATGGCCCAGGGTCAGTTCGGTCAGCCGCCGCTCGCCGCCGACGCCGTACATGATTTGCAGTTTGTCCGCACTCCCCGCCGCCGCGCGCTGGATGAAGCGGCGAAAGGCGTCCGCCTCGCTCACGTAGCCAATGTCGGTCAGGGAGCGCACACTGAAACTGGAATCCCGGATCCAACTGAAGCGATAATCCCAGTTACGCTCCCCGCCGGGCGTTTCGGGCAGCGAGGTCGTCGGCGCGGCGATGATCGCGCCCGTCGGCGCGTTAGTGAGCGCCTTCAGGGTGATCGCGGAGCGCAGGACGCTCGGCCCGTCGGGGCCTTCGAGGGTCGCCTGCGATGACCATTCGCGCCACCACTCGATTGTCTCGGTCAGCCGTTTGTCGAGTTCGGCGACGTGGATACGCTGTGGCGCGTCGCGGTCGAGACTGGCGGGGTCCTGATAGGTCAAGGACGTGCGGACACGGTCGCCCGCGCGGACGGTGAAGGTGGCGTGCAGATCGTGCCGGCTGAGGAGCGACAGTTCGGCGTCGGACTGGATGACGAGCGCGTCGTTACCGCCGATGGCGCTGTAGAGGCGGATGCCGTCGTGACGAATCCACGGCTCAAGCACGCCGTAATCGAAGCGCGGGGCAATGCGGAGGCGGAAGGAGACATGCCCGCGGACTCCCTCGACGATGCGCAGGAGTTGGAGGCGCGGCTCCAACTTGCCGCCCGCGTGCATGACGAAGCAGTCGTACAGGATCGCCTCGCCACTTCCGGCGCGGAGCGTCGTCGCGAGGACAAGCGTGTCGCCGAGATATTCGCGGAACGAGGTGTGGCCACCATCCTCCGGCGCGATGGAGCAATAGCCGCCGCTCTCCCAATCGAGCAGTCGCCCGAAGCAACTGCCCGAATCGAAGCGAGGCATGCAGCACCAGTCTATCGAACCGGTGCGAGAAACCAGGGCAGCCGAGTGGCAGTCCCCGATCAGCGCGTAATCCTTGATCGGTGGGTATGCCGCGTGGTCTGCCATCGTCGCGATTCCTCCGCTCTCTTGTTATCGCAGAGCCACGCACCGTGGCCGCGTCACCGGGAACGCATAGCATACCGCGTACCGACGTTTTCCGCCGACCCCAATGGCGAGAATTGCGGGAACGGACGCGCTTTGCTATCATTCAGGTAAGGCGACGCCACCGGAGGGAGAGGTGTCAGAGCGGCCGAACGAGCTCGTCTCGAAAACGAGTAAGGTGTAACAGCCTTCGTGGGTTCGAATCCCACCCTCTCCGCCACAGTTTCTATCTCCGGCAGGCCCGTCGAGCAAACAAAGCAGGGAAGGGTCGCATAGTTTGGCCTAGTGCGCGCGACTGGAAATCGCGTAGGGTGTCAAAGCCCTCGCGGGTTCGAATCCCGCCCCTTCCGCCACCTGCTTCATCAGATCGCCGCAGTCGCGGTGATGGATCGTGGGGCCCCACCGAATCCCCAGGCGGCTCGGGCCTGCGTCTTTTCGCGCAGGAGGGACCGATGCGCTTTCGGAATCTATTCATCGTCAGTCTCGTTGCAGTCATCCTCACCGCGTGTGGTGGGAAGGCGAGTGTGCCTTCCGTGACACCCGTCCCATCGGCGGGGATTCTGCCCGTGTCCGCATCGCCCGTGCCGGATGGCACGGCGACGTCGGTTGTATCAGCGGTCGCGCAAACCGTTAGCGTCCCGACCGTTCAATCCGTCAGCATTCTCGCGACGCCGACGCCACTCGCGACTACCCAACCCGTGGCCGTTGTCCGGACACCGACCGTTGTGGCCGGACGGGCCGCGACGCCCGTGTCCACGCTGGCGCCGTCCCCACAGCCGTCCATCTCCACGCAGCTCCCGACCGTTGCCCGCGCAAACGATCTTCCGGGTGGCGCGCCGCAGCAGGTGGTCGGTAGCGCGCATGACGGCCTCGTGCTGCTCAATGTCCGGGTCGGCAAGAACGATGGCTTCACGCGCGTTGTGTTCGATCTCGCCAAGCCCGACGGGAGCGCCGCGCCAGTACCGCAGGTGCGGCTGTGGCGCGATGGCGAGACGGTGGTCGTCGTGTTCGACGGTGTGCGTGAGGATGCCTACGCACAAACGATCGGCGGCAGCACGCAACAGATCAACACCGGGTCGGTGCAGTCGCTCTACCGGATTCCTGTGCGGGACGATTCGGCGGCCGCGTACGGCATTATGGTTCGTGGCGGCGGCAAGGCGACGATGAGTACCGCCGCATCGCCGACGCGCGTGATCGTGGACATTGCCGACAAATGAGTCGAATACGCAGAATTGAGCGTTTTCGGAATAATCGGTAGAAGGCATCGTTATTGTGTGATAGACTGTCCGTACAGTCTGGACGCGGGAAAGAATCTGCGGTGTGGGACGCGGAAGGAGCAGCGAATGGTCGGAATCGGGGTCGGGACCGAGAGCGAGATGAGCAACCTGCTGGCGGAGATGCCGTTCGATCATCCGCGCGAGGCGTGCGGCGTCTTCGGGATTGTCGCTCCCGGTCTCGATGTCGCGCGCGTCACCTATTTCGGCCTCTACGCGCTCCAGCACCGCGGTCAGGAGAGTGCGGGGATCGCGGCCACGAGCGGCGAGGTCGGCGCGGATCTGCGCATCCACACGCGGATGGGCCTCGTCGCGACGGCGTTCGACGAGGATATTCTTCGCTCACTGACTGGCACGCTCGCCATCGGTCACACACGCTACTCGACAACGGGTTCCAGCATCGCCTGCAACGCCGGGCCAGTGCTTGCGGAGAGTGATCTCGGACCGATTGCGGTCGCGCACAATGGCAACCTCACCAATGCGGCGCTTCTCCGGGCCGAACTCGAGGCGCGGGGCGAGCAGTTCGATACCTCGACCGATTCCGAAGTGCTGACCCGCGTTATCGCGCGGTCGCCCGGTGCGACGATTGCCGAGCGTATTCGTGCCGCGATGGATCGTTTCGAGGGTGCATACAGCCTCGCCGTGCTGACGGCGACCGAGGTATTCGCGGTGCGCGATCCGCTCGGGTTGCGGCCGCTTTCGATCGGGCGGCTGGGCAGTGGCTGGGTCGTCGCGTCCGAGACATGCGCGCTGGCGACGACGGGCGCCGCGTTTGTGCGCGATGTCTCGCCCGGTGAAGTTGTCCGCATCACCGCCGAGGCTGGGCCGGAAAGCCTCTCGCTGAAGCCTGGCGCGCGCAATGCGCTTTGCGTCTTCGAGTTGATCTATTTCGCGCGGCCCGATAGTCGAATGGGTGGCGAGCGCATCCACCTGCTGCGACAGCGAATGGGCGAGGAGTTGGCGCGCGAGCAACCGGTGGATGCCGATATTGTCGTGCCATTGCCCGACAGCGCGATCCCCGCCGGGATCGGCTACGCGCGGGAAAGCGGCCTGCCCTATGCCGAAGCGCTCATTAAGAATCGCTACATCGGCCGGACATTCATTCAGCCCGACCAGCATCTGCGCGAAGTCGGTATCGCGCTCAAGTTCAACCCGCTACCCGAGGTACTGGAGGGCCAACGCGTCATCCTCGTGGACGATACGATTGTGCGCGGCACGACGAGTCGGCCGATCGTGCAGTTACTCCGCGACGCCGGGGCGCGCGAGGTACATATGCGCGTCCATGCGCCGCCGATTCTTTGGCCCTGCTTCATGGGGGTGGACTTTGCCTCGCGCAGCGAATTGATCGCCGCGCGGCTCGATGGCGATGTTGCAGAGATCGGGCGGCAGATCGGCGTGGATTCACTGGCCTATTTGTCGCTGGACGGTCTGTTCCGGGCCATCGGGCAGCCGCGCGAGGGTTTCTGCACTGCCTGTTTGACGGGCGAGTACCCCGTGCCGCTCTACGATGTGGCGAGCAAGTTCGCGCTCGAACGGTCGCTTGTTGGGGCATCGGCGCACGCGGCGCGCTAGCGACCACCTATGGAACCGACCTGGTTGCGGCTGCGCTCCGCCCCCGAATTGCAGCGCACCTATCTCCTGCGGAGCAAAGTCATCAAGGCGATCCGCGTCTTTTTCGATGCACAGCAATTCGAGGAGGTCGAGACGCCGCTCCTCGTCGCCGCTCCCGGCATGGAGCCGTACCTCGATGTATTCGAGACGCGCCTGACGACGGCGCGTGGCCGCTCCTTTCGGGCGTTTCTGACAACTTCGCCCGAATACGCGATGAAGAAATTGCTCGTTGCCGGACTGCCGCGCATTTATCAAATCTGCAAGTCGTTCCGCAACGGCGAAGAGATCAGCCGGGGCCACAACCCGGAATTTACGATCCTCGAATGGTACCGCGCGCACGCCGATTCCGATTCCGATTCCGATTCCGATTATCGGGCGATTATGGCGGACTGCGAGAACCTCTTTGTCGCCATCTGGCGGACACTTCACCCGGATGCAGGCGCGGACGCGGAGCCGACACTGATCGTCGGGGTCGGGAATGAACGGATTGCGCTTGCGCCACCGTGGGAGCGGCTGTCTGTCCGCGAGGCGTTTGAGCGGTATGCCGGTTTTGATCTCGATGGGGTGCGAGATACAGAGGCGATGCATCGCCTGCTCATTTCGCGCGGCTATCAGGTAGCCGACTCCACGACGTGGGAGCAGGGCTATCATCAAATCTTCCTGAATGAGATCGAACCGCACCTGGGGCGATCGGCGCCGACGATCTTGTACGACTACCCCGCCTCCATGGCGGCGCTCGCTCGGCGCAAAGCGGACGATCCGCGCTATGCCGAGCGGTTCGAGTTCTACATCGCCGGGGTCGAACTCGGGAACGCCTTTTCGGAACTGACTGACGCCGACGAGCAACAGGCGCGCCTCGAAGACGAACGCGCCGAACGCGCCGCCCTGGGCAAAACGATGTACGAAATTGACGCCGACTTCATCCGTGCCCTCCGCGTCGGCATGCCGCCATCGGCGGGGATCGCCGTCGGCGTTGATCGGATCGTGATGCTTTTTGCGCAAGCGGACACGATCCAAGAGACGCTTTGGTTCCCCGCCGACGAAATCTTCGGTGCGTAGCATCCTTCCATCGAGCATTGTGTATACTGACGCTAACTGAGAATGTGCATCGTCTCCGCTATCTCGCGGGCGGATGCGAAGGAGGAACTATGGCACTGATTACGACATCCGAGTTCAAGCGCGGGACGACGATCATTTTCCAGGGGCAGCCGCACCAAATGGTGGAAGTGGAGTTCGTCAACCCCGGCAAAGGTTCGGCGTTCCTGCGCACGAAGCTGAAAAGCCTGCGCACGGGCCGCGTCGTGGATTTCACGTTCAAATCGGGCGAAACGGTCGAGGATTACCTGATCCGCAACGAGGACATGCAGTACCTCTACCAGGAGGGCGAGGCCTTCTTTTTCATGAATCAGAGCACGTTCGAGCAAGTCTCCGTGCCGCGTGAGGTGCTCGGCAATATGGCGAACTTCCTTCGCGAGGGCGAGACGTACGAACTGCTGGTGCATGAATCGGAAGGCGTTGGCGTCCGGCCGCCGAAACG
>JALYXG010000753.1 GCA_030947205.1 Chloroflexota bacterium | reverse complement strand
GGTTGCCCGCCGCGTCGCCGGTTCGGGGCGAGCGAAAGGCGCAGGCCGAGGTCCAGCAGGAACAGGACGAGCGCGGCGATGGCGAACCAGCCCCACCACTCCTTGAAGCGCGTGATCGTGCCTGCTTTGCCGCCCGCGTCCGTCGCTTCGCCGGGGCTGGCGAGCACCGAGCCGCCTGTGATTGCCGCGATGTCGCTGAGCAACGCCGCGCCGCCGGGGGCGGGCGAATACTCCGCCGAATAGGGCACGGCGAACCCGCCCTCCCGTTGGACGGTCGTGCCGCCCGACCGCTGCTGCGCGAGCGCGAGGCGGTACGCGCCGGGGGCCGCCGCCTGCACATGCACCTCGTACCGCCCCGGCCCGACTTGCGGCAGGCGGACGGGGAACGACTTGCCGTCCGGCGTGACGAGCGTGCCCGTCACGGGGAGGCTGTTGACGAATCGCCCGTCCACATCCGTCGCGTCCACACCAATGATTACCTGGTCTCCCTCGGCGTGCGTGTCCACGGTCAAGGCGGCGGTGTTCGGATCGGGCAGCGCCCAGAGCAGGGCCTGATGCCAGAACTGCGCGTATTTTGCCCACCCCGGCCACTGCTTCGCGAACGTCGTGCCCGTATCCGGTGTCCAGGCGACGACGCGACCGAGGCCGTACTGCCACTGGGCGAGGATCGGGTCCTTCTGGCCGGATTCGAGGATGACGTCGGCGTTCGGTTTCGCCTCCGTCACCTGGTAGCCATCGAGGTTCGGCAGTTCTTCGGGCTTGATGTCGCCGATGATCGGGCTTGGCTTAATGACTGCCGCCTTGAAATTACCGGTGCGTGTTGGCTGCTTGCCCGCCGACTGCGCCTCGTTCAAGGTGATCTGCGGGATTTGATCCGCCGACGCGGCGAAGTAATATTTGCCGCCGCCAATGTCCGCGAGGTGTTGCAGCAACTTCGTGTCCGCGTCGTTGCCGATGGCGATCGTCGTGAAGGTGATGCCAAGGTTGCGCATCTGGCTGATCAGCGTCTCATAGTCGCTGCGCCCCTGCGATTCGCCGTCCGTCATCAGGACGATGTGCTTGACGTTCGCCGTCGAGCCGCGCATCAGGTCGAGCATCTTTGCCATGCCGGCATAGATGTCCGTGCCGCCGTCCGCCCGGATGCCATTGATCGCCTGATGGATAAGCGCGCGGTTGTCGGCGAGCGCCTGGAGGGGCACGATGGCGTCCGCACCGTCGTTGAAGACGACGACCGATGCCTCATCGCCCGTCTTCAGGGCGTCAACGGCGATATTCGCCGCCGTGCGAGCGAGCGCGATCTTCGGGTCCCTGCTCCCTTCGCCGAAATCCATGCTGCCGGAGCGGTCAATGATGATGCCGAGCGCCACCTGGTCGTGCTGGTTGCCGGGGGCATAACCCATCTTGACGGGAAGGGCCTGCTCGAGTGGCGTGCCGAAGTACGCGCCCGAGCCATAGGAGTTGTTGCCGCCGATGACGATCAGGCCGCGTCCGTTCGCTCGGACGGATTGCTGGATCGTCGTCATCTGGTCGAGCGACAAATCCTTCGCGTTGACATCCACGAGGGCGATGGCGTCAATGTCGCTCAGGACCGAGAGGCGGGAAGGGATGTCCTTCGGGCTTTTCACCGTCACATTAACGCCCGTGCCCGCCAGCGTGTCGCGCAGCGGCTTAGCCGCGCCCGTCGTCCCTTCGATGAGCAGGACATTCGGTTTGCCGCGCACCGTCGTCACGACGCTCAACAGGTCGTTTTCGGGGATGCGGTTTTCGCCCTCCGTCACCTGCACGGCGGCGCTGATGACATGCGTGCCGGGCGTCAGACCGGGGAGAGTGCTGACATACCCGGCGTTGCCGTCCGCTGCCGCAATCGGCGCGTCCTGCACATCCTGGCCATCTACGCGAATCTGGAGGTTGCCTTTCCACGGATTATTGCCGGTCAGATTGACGCGGAGTGGCAGCGCGTCGCCGCCCCAGAGGGTCTCGGGCACATCTACCGTCGCGACGCGTACGTCGGGCGGGAAGGCGAGATCGTCCGTCTTCACGGGGGAGATGCGGACGCCGTCGCTCGCCGCTGCGTCGCTCTCGGCGCGGGCATCGCTCGTGTTCTCCTGCCCATCGGACAGCAGGAAGACCTGTCCGCCGCCGCCCCGCGCGAGAATCGCCCGCGCGAGTCGGATGCCCGCCGCGACGTTCGTGTGATCGCGGTCCACGACCGCCTCGGTCAGGCCGCTGGCGATGCGCGACGGGTCACGCGGCGTTCCGCCGGGCGGGTAGACGACGGCCGCCTTGCCGCCGAAGGCGACGACGCCCGCGCGCGTGCCGGTGGCGAGGCGATCAATCGTGTCGTTGATGAAGCGGGCCTGGCTGGCCGTCGCGGACTGCGGGATCGAGCCGGAGCGGTCCACGACGAAGACGACGCTCTTGCCGGTCACATCGTAGGCCGTCACCGGCCCGGCAATCGCGACGATCACACAGCCGACGGCGAGTAGCCGGACGAAGGCGGCGGGCAATGCGACGCGCCGACCGCGTAGCGCGACCGTGAGGATGAGGAGCGCGGCAGGGAGAATGAGCCAGAGGAACTCTGGGCGGCGAAGTGTCATGACGCGCGTCCCTTCGAAGAGGACTGAGGACTGAGGACTGAGGACTGAGCGCGGCGTTTTGACCGCCTCTTCCTTAGTCCTCGGCTCTCAGCCGTAGATTTTCGGCGGCTGATCAGCAGCCACTCGGCGGCCAGCAAGATCAGGACCCCGGTGAGCAACCAGGGCGCGACGCCGACGCCGCGCCGTTGCGGCGCATCGGCGGCCCGCACCGTGTTCGTGCCACCGGCAATTGGCGAAAGATCAATCGCGCGACCGGGCCGCAGATCGGACTCCAGTTCGTCGCCGACATTGACGGTGAAGGCGTCGGTCAGGATGTCCTTGCCCCCACCAGTATAAACGACCTGATAGGTGCCGGGGGTTTCGGTCGCGCCGAAAGGGACGGGCGTCCGGTTCGCACTGACGGGGAAGGTGCGGCTCTTGCCATCAGGCCGCGTCACTGTCACGCGCTCAGCTCCCTCGACGGGCGGAATCGAGACGGTATTGCCCGGTGTGACGCTGCCGGGGAGCGACGGCGGCACGAGATAGTCCGTGATGTTGGCGATCAGGATCGGGAATGAGACGCGCGCGATGAAATTCGTCGCGTCCGGCGCGAGCGGCGCGGTGAGGACGACGATCCGCCGCCCGCCCTGCTCGCCGCTGAGGAGAAGCGGCCCCTCGTTCGTCTCGACGAGCGCGCTCGCCCACGGCGGCGACGCGACGAGCGGCAACCGATTGAAGCGGATGCCCGCGAAGTCCACGTCTTTCAGCAGCACATCGCGCGTGCCCGCGTCGGTCAGGCGGGGCGGCGAGACGAGGTTGGAGACGCCCGTCACATTGAGGAGCGGCCCGCCCGCCTGCGGATTGACGACGAGCACCGGCGTCCGGGCAGGGAGGTTTTGTAGGTCGGGCGCGACGCCGTCGAGGAC
>JALYXG010000746.1 GCA_030947205.1 Chloroflexota bacterium | reverse complement strand
TCGCGCATCCGCCGAATGGAGGGTGCTGATGGCTGTCCGAATGGACGCGGAGCCGCTGCCCGAATGGGCGGTGCGAAACAAACGGCGGCGCGGTATCGTCAAAACCAGAGCGGGATGCCGTTCGTTTGTATCGTAGACGTGCGGCGACGGATACCGGAACCCGGTTATTGTACCCCGTCATTGCAGGAAGGGGCCGGACAATGCGACGGCGCAACCAAGGCGAACCATCCATGCGGCAATGGCGGATCACGCCCCAACGAGAACCAATCACACGGCCGGGATTCTGGCTGATGCTGATCGAATTCGCCCTGATTCTCTTCGTCACCCTCGCCTATTTCCTCACCCGTGGCCTTGTGCGTGGCCGGGAAAGCGACGCGGTGAAGTACGCGAATAGCGTGCTGAATATCGAACGCGCGCTGCACCTCGACCTAGAGCAACCGATTCAGCACTTCACGCTGCATCACGTATGGTTATTGCAGATCGCCAACAACTTCTACCTGTACGCGCACTTGCCGGTGCTGATCGCGGTCACGGTCTGGTTATACTGGTGGCGACCGTGGGCCTACCCGTGGTTTCGCAATGCCTTTTTGATCTCCGCGCTCTTCGGGCTTTCTATCTACGTCCTGCTGCCCGTCGCCCCGCCGCGCTTCATGCCGGGCTTTGTCGACACGATGGCGCTCTACGGGTTCAATGTGGACGGTTCGGCGGCAGGCCCGCTCTACAACCCCTACGCCGCGATGCCCAGCCTGCATGTCGGCTGGTCGCTGCTCGCCGGGATCGCGATGGTCGCTGCCGCCCGTTCATGGTGGCTCAAAGCGGCGGGGATCGCCCTGCCGATGCTGATGACGTTCGCCGTCATCATGACCGGAAATCATTACTTTCTCGATGTCGTGGCGGGCGCGGTGGTCGCCGTCGTTGCGCTCACTCTTTCTACCTTTTGGACTTCCTGGCACACCGCACGGGCACACACCGCCGACGTCCCGGAGTGGATACCCTCCACGTTCTGGCGACGGTAACAAATGGAGAAGGACTGATCGAAGCATTGCTGTCGCAAAGCGGTAAGCCGTTCGTAAGGAGCGACGATTACGATGCCGGGGACGGTGGGAAACAGGGACAATGATTGAAAGCGAAAGCAGGCGCGGCATGGATCGCCGCAGCGATGACATAAGCATCCCGATCATGACGGCAGCGGACGTGATGCGCCCGGTGCCGACGATCACGGCGGACATCTCGTGGCGGGGCGCACTGCAATTGCTGCTCGGCAATACGCTCGACGCGGCGCCCGTCGTTGATGGCGAGCGGCGCGTCATCGGCATCATCACCCAGACCGATCTCGCCACCCGGACAAGCGGCACTGAGCGGACGGAATTACGCGCCGTGCTTGACGGCGTCCTCACTATCCGCTCGCATCGGACGCTGCTACGATGGCACGAATCGCCACACTGGGAGATGGGTTCCACGGTTGCCACGCTGATGACCACACCCGTCGTGACGGTGCGGCCAGAGACGCCGCTCTCCACCGTCGCTCGCATCTTGCTCGATCATGACATCGCGCAGATTCCCATCACCGACGCCGATGGGCAGGTGCGCGGCATGGTCCGGCAGCGCGACATCGTCGCCGCCGTCGCCATGTGGAGCGCCAGCCTCCTCCCGCCCGCCGAGCGCGACGCGTTCGCAGCCTGGGCGGCATCATAAGAGCAATGAGCAACGAGCAATGAGTGGAGATTGCCCCTCCTCATTGCTCGTTGCTCATTGCTCATTGCTTCCAGCGCATGAGGCGCGTCGTCGGGGTGATGCCGGGAATGCGGCCGCGTTTGGCGACGGGGTGGCCCGCGATCTCCTTGATGTCCGCCGTGAAGTCAATCGCGGGCGCGCCGGAAATCGCGCTGCCGACGCCGAAGATGTCCACCGGCGCTCCCTCCGCCCGGAAGCGGGCGATCCGCTCTACCGACAACCCGCCGGAAATGACGATCTTGACGTGACCGAGGCCCGCACCGTCCAGCCGCGCGCGCGTCTCCGCCACCAACGCGGGCGTCACGCCGCCGCGCTCGGAGGGCGTGTCGAGGCGGACGCCCCAAAGGTCGTCGCCGAGCGCCGCGCCGACGCGCAAGGCTTCCTCGACCTCATCATGGAACGTATCAACCAGCACAACGCGGTTCACCGCCAGGTCAATTGTCGCGTGGAAGAGTTGCGCGGCCCGCACCGTGTCGCCGAGTACGAGGACGAGGGCGTGCGGCATCGTCCCGGAGGGCGCCAGGCCCGCCATTTCCGCGCCAATCACTGAGGCACACGCCTGGCAGCCGCCGATGATTGCCGCGTACTCCATCGGGCCGACGACATTCGGATGGATATGACGCGCCCCAAAAGCGATCACCGGCACGCCTTCCGCCGCTGCCACCGCCGCTCGCGCCGCCGTCGCCCAGCCCGTGCCGGACGAGAGGTAGCCGAGGTAGGCCGTCTCGTAGAGGCAGAAGGATTGATAGCGGTCGCGGATGCGCAGCACGACCTCTTTGCGAGCGATTGCGTCACCGTCCGACAGGCTTTCGATCACCGCGTCGGACGAACAGACCCGTTCGAGCAATGCGCGCACTTCCCGTATGCCGCAGAGCAGCCCATGTTGCCCCGCGAAGACCTCCATCGTCACAACCGGGTTGATCTCCGCCGCCGCGAGAATTTCCTTCGTGCGGTGGAAATAGACATCTGCCGTATCACCCCGCAGCACGGCTTCAGTCGGCACAAACAGCGCGTTATCAGGCATCGCTTCCCTTTCCACTCGTGGCGAGCAGTTCATCCCTGGCTGGATCAAGATGTGAGGACGTACGCAGTTGGGGCAATTTCTTGATGGTGGCGGGTTTCTCTTGCGAACTGCGTCACTCCTGACACGTATTGATCGAGAAGAAGGCGCGGCTACCGATAAACCTCGCGGCTACCGATAAAACTCGTCGTGGCTGCCAATATCGAGCAGCGTGATCTCCTTCCCAGTGACAAGGAGCGTCAATGTCACACGATACGAATGAGCGAGACTGACCGCGTAGACGCCCTTGAACTCCCTGCGTAAGGGATGAAGGCGCAGTCTGGGCTGAAATGGGTCTTCCTGGAGATCCGCTACCAAACGCCGAAATGGCACGCGCAAGTCGGGATGCTTGCGAAAGAACTTGTTCGCCTGTTTGGTAAATCCTTCTCGAATTTCAACGCGGTAGGTCACATGCCGTCATCCGCAGCGTCAATCGCCGCCATCAATGCATCAACACTGTCAAAGTGCTGAACCCTTCCCGCCGCAACATCCGCGAGGGCCGCCCGAACGCGCGCCGCATACCCCTCTTGGTAGCCCTCCACGAGTTCTTCGTATCGTGTTTTCTCCATCACGACATAGCGCGGTTCGTTATGTGTGATGATAAAAACAGGGCCCTCAGCTACTAAGGTATCTACCGCATTGATACCGCGTCGTTTGATCTCCTGTGCGCTGATCGTACGCATTTTCGTACTCCTTTCAATACTTCTAACGCAGTATAGCAGAGATTAGACGCTACACGCGCATGTCCCGTACACTGCGGGCGAAGGAGGCGCGCAATGAATATCCAGCGCGGGCGGTACGAGAGCAGGGAAGAAGCGCAGACGGCACAGCGTACCTACTACAACGAGGTGATGCCGACACAGACTGAGGGGCGGTTCCGCTCCGGCGCGTTGCAGGAACTCTATCTGGCGCGGCGTATCGCCTTCGCACGCGCATACACGCCGCCCCACGCCCGCTGGCTCGACCTTGGCTGCGGCGATGGGGTGATTACGGCGGAAATCGCCGCCTTCGCGGACGACGTGGTCGGCGTGGACATCAGCGACCGCAATATCGCGGTGGCGAACGAACTGCGTGCCCGCCCGAATGTGCACTATCTCCGCGCGGCGGTCGAGGAGCCGGAGCGATACGCGGATGGGCGTCCCTTCGACGCCGTCTCCGCCTTTGAGGTGTTGGAGCACGTCTACGACCCGGCGATCTTCTTGCGCGACGCCGTCGCGCAACTGCGACCGGGCGGCGTTCTACTTCTCTCGACGCCGAACGCCGCGAGCCTGACGCGCCGCCTGAAGCGCCGGTTCCGCCCGCTCGTCCGTCGCGCCGGCTACGCCGATGCCGACGCCTTGATCGAGGAGCATCACCGCGAGTACACCCTCCCCGATCTCCGCCGTCTCGCGCACGAGGCAGGCCTAACGATTATCAAGGAGGACGGTGTCGTGCTCCTTCTCCCCTTCCCAAACACGCTCGAACGCATCACCCAGTGGCGACCGATCCACGCTCTCAATGTCCGCTCCGGCGGCTGGTATCCCCCGCTCGCCGCCGAATGCTACCTTGCCGCCCGGAAAACCAGTTGAACCGCAAAGACGCAAAGAGCGCAAAGACCACAAAGGGGAACGGAGAAGTTTTTTTCCAACCCCACTCCCTCTTTGCGCCCTCTGCGCTCTATGCGTCATTGCGGTTCGATCGGTTTCGATCATGCTGCGTGTGACGGTGTTGTCCCTGAATATCTGGAATTACCGGGGCGGATGGGCGGCGCGGCGGGGGCGGATCGCGCGGCTGATCGGGGAGATTGGCCCCGATGTCGTCGGGTTGCAGGAGGTGCGGCGCGATCCACGCTACGCATTCGGTATGGATCAGGCGGCGCAACTGGCGCGGCTGACGGGATTGCAACACGTCTATGCGCCGGCGATGCGCTACTGGCGATGGCCGCGCGTCGAGGAAGGGCTTGCGGTACTCACGCCGCATCCGATCCTCCGGCACGCGATCGTTCCGCTCTGCTGGAACCGTACGGATCGCCGCGACCCGAACCGGCGTATCGCGCTCCATGCCACCATCGCCATGCCCGGCGACGTGCCGCTTGACTGCTGGGTGGCGCATCTCAACCAGCGTCCGCCGTTGCGCGACGCGAGCGCTGCCATTTTGTACGATGCCGTGTATGTTACCCCTTCCCCGCTCCTGATGGGCGATTTCAATGCTGAACCCGATTCGGTAACTGTCCAGATATTCAGCGTAAGTGGCTTATGGGATATGTGGCAATCTACCCATCCCGACGATTCCGGTTTCACCTACCCTGCTGAGGCGCCGACCGGGCGGATTGACTATCTCTTCGCCGGGTCGGGTTGGCGGGTCGAGCGGATGGAACGTGTCGGTGTTGGCTCACACGCTCTTTCCGACCATTGCGGCTTGTGCGCGACGCTGGTGTTCGAGGCCGGACCGAGCCAGGAAATGTAAACCGACTCTGGAACTGGCCGCATGACACACCACGTCTATTGGCAACCGCTTAGGCAAGCCTCTATACTCTGTCGCTTGACCTCACATTGGGATGACGGACACGGTTGCTCTTCTTTCCGTCGTTGCCCTCTCCGTGCTACATGGTTCACGAGAGGAGATGCCATGCTATCCCCCCGACCTGACACCTGGAATAGCGGCACTCTGTATGAGCCATATGTCGGTCGTTGGAGCCGTCTCGTCGCCAAGGAGTTCCTCTCCTGGCTGGCATTGCCGCCGGGTGGGCGCTGGGTCGATTGCGGGTGTGGCACTGGCGCTCTGACGCATACCGTTCTCGCCGAGACAGCCCCCGCACGCGTAGTCGGCGTCGACATCACCGAGGGTTACGTGGCGTATGCGCGCGCGCAGGTCAATGACGATCGGGTGACCTTCCATGTCGCGGATGTGCAGTCGCTTACTCTCGACACGGCGACCTTCGACGTGGCGGTCTCCGGGTTGGTACTCAACTTCGTACCGCAAGCGGAGCGGATGATAGGGGAGATGGTCCGGGTTGTGCGGCCCGGCGGGACGGTGGCGCTCTATGTCTGGGATTATGCGGGTGAGATGCAACTGATGCGCCATTTCTGGGATGCGGCGGTCGCACTTGACCTGACGGCGACGGAACAAGATGAGGGACGCCGCTTCCCAATCTGCAAGCCGGAGCCGCTCGCCCAGCTCTTCACTGCGGCAAGCCTGCAAGCGGTCGCCACGCGTGCGATTGTTGTGCCGACCCTCTTCCGCGACTTCGACGATTACTGGACGCCATTTCTCAGCGGGCAAGGGCCTGCGCCCGGGTACGTGATGTCGCTCACCGAGGAACGCCGTGTAGCGTTACGAGAGCGCATCCGATCGACATTGCCGATCGCGGCGGACGGCTCGATCTCGCTGGTCGCACGGGTCTGGGCGGTGCAGGGAACGAGCGCGCCGCGATTGGGATGACGGCAAGAACGCTTGCCAAGGGTCATTGCCGGTATTTGCGGAATTCGGGATTCGATGATCGGGGCGATTACCCCGCACCCGGAGACTCGAACCCCGAACTACGTTATCGTTATCGCGCTACTCCCGCCATGAAACGATGCTTGCGTTCCACCGGGTCCCAACCGTGCCGCACCACGCTGTTGCCGTCGGCGATCTTAACGACGATCACCGCCGGGCCATCGCTGCCGAGCGCCTCCACCACTGCCTGCTCGAATGCCTCGGCGGTTGGCGGCGTCGCGACATGCGGAATGCCCGCGCCACGGGCAATCGCTGCCACGTCGGTCATTTCGGCGGCCGCGTTCTTCTGCGAGCCGGTGAGGGCGTACGTCCCGTTGTCCATGATGACGAGCAGGTAGCGGCGTGGCCGCATCCGGGCGATGGTCGCGAGCGAGCCGAGATTCATCAGCACGCTCCCCTCACCTTCCAGCACGACGACGCGCTCGCCGGGCCGCACGAGCGCGTAGCCCAGCCCGAGCGACGACGCCAACCCCATCGAGCCGAACATGTAGAAGTTCTGCGGCCGGTCCCCGGCAGCGAACAAATCGAACCCGGCGTTGCCGATTCCCGCGAAAACTGCTTCGTTTGTTAGATGCACCAGCACCCGCCGCGTTAGGTCCAGCCGGTCCATTTTCTCAGCCACGTTACTCCACCTTGGCATCAACGACGAGACGCATCGAAGGATTTATTGAGATCGAGGGAATCAGCAAGCTCATCTTCGGTCAGTCCACTCTCTTCCAAAAATCGCTGGGCCGCCGCATCGAATTGCGCTAATGCCGCTTGCCGTTCTTCCTCACTCGCACGGGGAGCAGGAATGTAATAGCCGATTGGCTTTCCGTGCTTTTCCACGGAAAGCACTTCACTACCGGAAAGATACATTGTTGCTTTGTCCCGGAACTCTCGTACGCCGACGTGTCGCATATCTTCACCTCCATTGTGGTCACAACGTGGTCACAATGTCTCATGCCGCGCGGTGATGAACAAGTGGTCTACTGCTTCAGTGTATCGAGGTAGACGATGAAGTCCATCCCGCCAGGCGAGTGGTCGCATTCGGTGAGGATGACCGCGACCTCGCTGCGGTGCTGCGTGCCGTGGTTGACCTGATGGAGCATCTGCTGCCAGAGGGGGTAGGCCATCGGTTCGTTGCGGCTGTTGACGTAGCGGCAGATCGCTTCGAGGTGCGCATCATCTACCTGCGCAACGAAGACATGCGTCTCGTGGTCAATCTCGGCCCAGTGCGCACGCACCGCCGCGACATCGGCGTACGCGGCAGGATCGAAGCGGGGCGGGTTCGGCTGCCCACGCCAGCGCACCAGCCAGTTCCACTGTGCCCACATCGTATGCACGAGCGTGTCGCGGATCGAGGAGAAACTGGCGCTCGCCTCGGCGACGAACTGCGCGTCGGTCAATCCGGCGCACGACGACAGGATGCGCTCGTTCGCCCAGGCATTGTAGCCATACAAGCTACGGATTAGATCAGTTTTCATTGCGTCCCTCCCCGATTCGTGCCACCACGGCGATGATCCGGCGTTGCTGCGCGGTTAGCCGTTCCATGCCCGACACTCCTTCCCTGTTGCCCACCTGTTTCATCTCCATCATCGCGCGTGCGATGTGCGACACCCTCGCAAAGTCGAAGTAGAAGAATTGATGCCAGGTGACAGATTACCAATACAACCGGCATTGCCTACGCTCAGACATCGCTCAAGTGTTTCACTTGCGGGAAGTAGGGCATCGCGGCCCTCGCAAACCGCGCGTCATCCGTCCAGTATTCGCACCGCTCACGCTCGGCGAGGGCGAGATAGCAGGCGTCATAGGGTGTTTGCTGCCGCATACGAGCGGCGATCTCAATGGCACGGACGGCATCGCTCCCTGACGTATCGCGAAGCGCAACGATGCCCAGTACCGCATGGAGCGCATTCTTCGCATTATCGAGAGAAATAGTGCCCGCACGCGCATGGCGGTAGACGACATTGGCAACTTCGCAGGCAAACCAGGAGGGAGCGATCGGTTGCAGCCGCGCCGCGACCCAGTGCGCGAGCAGAGATCGGGCATCGGCAGTCCCATCCTCGGTGAGCACCCACTTGACGGCAATGCTCGCGTCAACGACGACAACATTCGCCGTACCGCTCATCCATCCTGTCCCCGCGCTTCACGCGCCGCACGGATGACATCGGTCGAGTTCTCGCCCGCCTGCTTCCCACCTGTGACCTCTACGCGGATGGTATCCAACTTGGCCAGCACATCCTCCGGGCGGTCCGACCCCGCCCATTCCTGCCAGGTAGGCAATTCTATTGTCGTCGTATCAGCGTGCTGCTGCATGACCAACTCGGTCAACTGCTCAACCTTACGGTTCAACTCGTCCACTCTTTCCTCCAATCGCCCCTCGCGAGTTTCCGGTACGGCAAATCCGCGCGCCATCTCTTCGTTGCGCACCGCTGGCGAGACGAACGACTCGATAGTGGTCGACGAATCCGACTTCTGCGGTCCTTCCGAGTCTTTCCGAGCATACGCTATGGAGTTCGCGAAATGTTCGTCCTGTCGCTCCACGTCTGCAGCACTGATGTTTACATCCACAGGCCAACCTTTCGCGAAAGGCTTCTGCTCGTTCACCTCCATAGATTGCACCATCTTCTGAGAAGCTGATACGCCGCTCACGGCGTACCCCATTGCACAGCGGGCATCCTCGTCGTAACAGCGCCATTGCTCCATGATTGTCTCCGTCGGCCCGGCGAGGGAGGCGAGTGCCTTTTGCGCGGCCACCTCCTGCTCGATCCACTGCAATTGCGGCGCAACGGCGGCGGGCACTTCAAATGCAGGGTGCAGTTTCATCTGGTCACGCATCTGTACAACTGCACTCTGGATGCCCGTCGCCTCGTCCACGCGCCGCGCCTGAGTAGCGAGGTCGTCTACCGCTGCACGGAACTGCCGCTGATCTTGGAGGACCCGCCGATGGATGGCGTACCGATCGACCTCGAACGCATCCAAAATAAATCCGTTGACCGTCTCTTCCGCGCGTAGCTCGCCCCGTTGGATGAGGCGCCGGACGTGTTCGCGGGAGATACCGAGCCGCTCACCAGCCTGTGCGGTTGATAGATACAATTGTGATGTTGGCATCACTATACTCCTATCTGAAACGAATACCAAATGCCACCGCTGAGAAAATATCATAGACAATGTTGACATGCAACATGGGATGTGGCGCAAGCACATTGTGACCGTCGTCGAGTCAGAGGCTGGTTCCAAACAACCCGTGTCAGGCCTCTCTTTTTCCGCCCGACAAGAGCGACGAGATGATAAAGGCGACAGGCGCGTTGGTCAGGTAGGCGGTGGTGAGGGCGTAGTCCAGCGTTTGTTCCAATGTGTCGGGGCGGTCGAGTGTGTGATGCTGGATATCGAGCGCGTCGAGCATCCGAGCGACGCCCCGGCCCATGCCACGCTGCGCGGGGTTGAACTCGTTGAGCGTGCCGCGCCCGGCGATCACCATGACGAGCGGCAACTGGTACGGCACGATCAGTGAGCCGAGCGCGTTCGGGCAATTGCCGAAGCCGCTCGTCTGCATCAGGAGCGCGCCGCGCGTCCCGCCTAGCAGGCCCCCGGCGACAATGCCGACCCCCTCCTCCTCGCGCGTACAGGAAACGGTCGTCACCGCCGCATCCACCTCAAAGCGGCGGATAATCGGCGCGACGATATTGTCCGGCACATGCGCGACGAGCGTGATCCCCGCCGCCCGCAATCGCTCATAAATCACGGTACTCCACATCGCCTCAGTCATAGTTCCTCCGATTCAAAGAAGCGAACCGACCGGCATCATACCGCGCGATAAAGATGCTGGCGACCCCCAACATACCATGAAGAAGATACCGTGGCACTGAATTTGCTATGTCATAAACAGCAGGCTGAAAGGCCCGCAAGCAGCACAATGGCCCGGCGGCGATGTCCTGGCACTAACGTTGCTATACAGTGAACATTCCTTCTTCCCCTTCCCTTGGCCGGCGCGGTCCCCACCCGCCCGGCCCCCTTTTTTTTAAGTGCTGAGAACTGAGCATGGAGTAGCCGAGATCCGTTGTTCATTGCTCATTGCTCGTTGCTGACTACTCGCAACGCATCGCCGGTGGTACGATAGAGTCCGCTTTGATCGGCCCAATTCGTATTCCAGGAAGGGGAATCGTGCGATGCTCCAGTTCGAGACGACCAACCGCGTTTTGCAGGAAGAGCGGCTGTTTGAGCCGTCCGACGCGATGCGCGAGCAGGCGAATATCACCGCGTACATGCGCGCCAAAGGCTTCGACACCTACGAAGCCCTCCACCAGTGGACGATCGAGCACCCGGAGGAGTTCTGGGCGGAGATGGCCGAGGAACTGCACTGGTTCGCGCCATGGGAGAAGGTGCGCGACTGGCAGTTCCCGTACGTCAAGTGGTTCACGGGCGCGAAGACGAATATCGTCTACAACTGCCTCGACCGGCATCGCGGCACGCACGTCTGGAATCAGGTCGCCATTTACTGGGAGGGCGAGGGCGGCGAAACCCGCTCGCTCTCCTACGCCGATCTGTGGCGCGAAACGACGAAATTCTCCGATGTGCTGACCAAACTCGGCATCACGGAGGGGGACAAGACGTGCGTCTACATGCCGAAGATCCCCGAACAGTTCGTCGCGATGCTCGGCACGACGCGGATTGGCGCGGCACACTCCGTCGTCTTCTCCGGCTTCTCATCGCAGGCGCTCCGGGATCGCATCCAGGAGGGCGAGGCGAAAATCGTCATCTGCGCGGACGGCTACCAGTACCGCGGCAAACTCGTTGACCTGAAGGCGATTGTGGATGCCGCCGTGCGCGAGTGCCCGACCGTCGAGCACGTCATCGTCGTCAAGCGGGCGGGCAACAAAGTCAACTGGGTGCAGGGGCGCGACCTCTGGTACGACGACCTGATGAGCATCGCCAAGCCCGGCATGCCCGCCGCCGAACTGGACAGCGAAACGCCGCTCTTCTACCTTTACACCTCCGGTTCGACCGGCAAACCGAAGGGAATCGTCCACACCCACGGCGGCTACATGGTCGGCACGTACACGACGACGAAGTTTATCTTCGACATCAAGCCGGACGACATCTTTTGGGATACCGCCGACCCCGGCTGGGTGACGGGCCACTCGTATATCGTGTATGGGCCGCTGCTCGCCGGGTGTACGCAAATTTTCTACGAGGGCGCGGTGGATTTTCCGAACCCCGGTCGCGTCTGGAAGACGATCGAGAAGTACGGCGTGACGATCCTCTACACCGCGCCGACCGCCATCCGCGCCCTGATGCGGCAGGGCGACCAGTGGCCCGGCAGCGCCGATTTGTCGTCGCTCCGTTTGCTCGGCTCGGTCGGCGAGCCGATCAACCCCGAGGCGTGGATGTGGTACCGCAAGGTGACAGGCGGCAACCTGCCGATCATGGATACGTGGTGGCAAACAGAGACGGGCGCGATCATGATCTCGCCGACGCCGATCATGCCGCTCAAGCCCGGCAGCGCCACCAAGCCCTTTCTCGGCATCGAGGC
>JALYXG010000724.1 GCA_030947205.1 Chloroflexota bacterium | reverse complement strand
CCCGGCGGTATGCGGGCGCGCACGCTGGCGGCGGAGGCGGCGCGCGAGGGCGTCTCGTTCGTCGCGGGCGACGCCTTCTCGCCGAGTGGCAACGAGCGGGACGCGATCCGCCTCAACTTCACCGGCTCGTCGCCGGAGGAGATCGCCGAAGGCGTCCGGCGATTGACGGTCGCCATCCGCCGCCTCGCCCGCCGCGATGCCGCTTCACCCCACGAGACCATCTCCACTGGCCCCCGCCCAGTGGTCTAGCTGGGAGCGACGGAAACCGGGGAGAACCGCAAAGGCGCAAAGAGCGCAAAGGACGCAAAGGGGGAAGGGAAAATCGTTTTTGAGCCGATACAGCGAAGTAAGTCCTTCTGCCCCGTCTTTTACTTTTGTCCTCTTTGCGCCCTTTGTGCTCTTTACGCCTTTGCGATTGATTTGGTTTCAAAAGGAGTGAGCGATGGCACGCGAATATCGGTTTGTGCAGGTGGATGTATTCACGGATCGGGTGTTCGGTGGGAATCCACTGGCGGTCGTGCTCGATGGGAGCGGGCTGACGGATGGAGAGATGGCGGCGATCGCCGGGGAGATGAATCTGTCGGAAACGACGTTCGTGCTGCCGCCGACGCGGCCCGACTGCGATGCACGGGTGCGCATCTTCACGCCACGGCGCGAACTCGCCTTCGCGGGGCACCCGACAATTGGTACGAGTTTCGTACTCGCGACGCGCGGGATGCTACCCGCCGGGGCGCGGACGTTGACGCTCGAAGAAGGCGTCGGCCCGGTGCCGGTGCGCCTGGAAGGTGACTCTGCCGCCCCGGACTTCCTGTGGATGCGGCATGGTGCGGCGACCTTCGGGCCGCCGCTCGCACCGCGCGCCGACTTCGCCGCCGCCCTCGGCCTGACGGAAGCCGATCTGCTCCCCGATGCCCCGATCCAAACGGGCACGACCGGATCGGCCTTTCTTTATATCCCGCTCAAAGACCGGGCGGTGGTGGACCGAGCGGCGCTCGATGTTTCGGCCATCCTGCGCTGCTTTTCGGATATGACCGCTGTCGGCGTCTTCATTTTCGCGCCCGACTCCCGTCCGCACTCCACCGATGATCGCGTGTACGCGCGCATGTTCGCGCCGCATACCTCCGGCATCCCGGAAGACCCCGCGACGGGCAGTGCGAGCGGCCCGCTTGGTGCGTACCTCGTCCGGCACGGCATCGTCACAGCCGAGGAAACGGTGCGGATCGTCAGCGAGCAAGGGACGAAAATGGGTCGCCAGAGCTTCATCCACATCGCTGTCGCCACCGAAGCGGGCGCGGTGACGGGCATCGAGGTCGGTGGCAGCGCCGTCCCGGTTCTGGAAGGAACGCTAACCCTCTCCTGAGATGGGACGAATCCGGCGTTATTGCCTTGACACGGAACACGAACGCGCTTAAGATATAACCGTTGAAAACGCTTTAGTCGGTTATTACTCGGATTTTTCCAGCGAACTGCGTCACTCCTATGTTAGAAAGAAGGAGATGGAGACGGAATGGGCGGACAAAGTCCTGGTGCAACGGTCATCGGCAATGTGCGACAACGGCCGAACCGGGAGTGGTGGGCAGGCGCACTGGCGACGCTGCCGTTCTGGCCGGGCGCGGCGCTTTTCGGTCTCGTCTACGCGGTGACGGCACGGGCAGCGGGGCTTTCCGGGCCGGAGATCGTCGGTATGTCTCTGCTCGTCCACGCGGGGTCGGCGCAGTTCGCGGCGGTCAATCTGATCGCGGGCGGAGCGGGGCCGCTCTCCGTAATCGTTGGCACCGCGATCACCAACGCACGTTCACTCCTGATCGGCGCGGCGGTCGCGCCGTATGTCGCCGCGCGACCCCTCTGGTGGCGCTTACTGTATGCCTTCCATCTCACGGACGAATCGTTCGCGGTCGCGACGACGCGCTTCCTTCGGAGCGACGCGACGCCGCAGTATGCGCTCGGCGCGAATGTCGTATTGGTGGTTCCGTGGGGCGGGTCGGCAATCGTCGGCGTCATCGTCGGGGCGGCGCTCCCCTCGCCCACGCACTGGGGCATTGACCTCGTTATTCCTCTCACCTTTCTTGGCATGCTGGTCCCGCTCCTGAAAAACCGCCGTGCGATTGTTGTGGCGTTATGCAGCATCGTCCTCGCGCTGTTTGGCGTGACCTTTCTGCCGGGAACGTGGTATCTGCTGCTCGCCGGCATCGGTGGGAGCGCAATCGGTGGTGTCTGGCAGACGTGGGAGGAGCGGCACGCATGTGGCTGACGATCCTCGGTATGAGCGCGGTCAGCTACGCGCTCCGGGCGACGATGCTCGTGACGGGTTGGCAGTTCCCGTCATGGCTGGCGCGCGGATTGGCGTACGTCCCGATTGCCCTTTTCGCCGCGCTCGCCGCGCCCGGCCTGCTGCGGCCGCATGGGCAGATCGCGGTCGGGCCGGAACTGGCGGCGGGCGTCGTCGCGGCGCTGGTCGCCTGGCGCACGGCGGGCAGGATGCCACTCGTGATCGGCGTGGGCGTGGGAACATTCCTCCTGGTACGGCTGTTGCTGGGATAGGGCGTCCACGCGGCGGCAATCGCGCCATCGCGTTCCTTCCACCAATCCCCATTGCGGGTAGATAGCGCAGGCCATCATGAGCAC
>JALYXG010000715.1 GCA_030947205.1 Chloroflexota bacterium | reverse complement strand
GAGATGATCGGCGCGAGGCGATAAACGATCCGATCCGCGCCCATCGGCGTGAACTCGCCCTTGAAGACGAGTTTGACCGCATCCGCGAGCGGCTGAAAGAGGCCGGATGGGCCGACACGATTCGGGCCGAGGCGGACTTGGAATCGTGCGAGCAGCCGCCGCTCGATCAGCGTCATGTATGCCGCCGCCGTGACTGCGACGAGCATAACGATCACCGCGCCAACGAGCGCCTGGAGGAACCCCGTCACGTTCAATCCGCGACCTCCCGTTCGATCGTCTGCATCCGGGGCGGCGTCGCGCCGTCCAGTTCGGCGTCGGTGACATCGGCGTATGCCGGGACATTTTGCTGGATCGCTTCCCAGACCTGCTCCGGCGAGGTGACGGGAATCGGCTGGCCGAGTGCGCCCGCCAACTCCTTGACGGCATACCACGCTGGTTCGGCGCTGCCGGGGGGCGCAGGGCCGCGCCGCAGTCGCTGCACGCGCCCGGCGAAGTTCGTTAGCGTGCCTGCTTCCTCCGTCGCCACGGCGATCGGCAATAGGACATCCGCCTGCTGCGCCGCCGCCGTCAGGTGGCTCGCGAAGACAATGAGCGTTTCGGCCCGATCAACGGGCGGGTCGCCGCCGAGGACGATCAGCCCGCGCACACGGGCGGAGCCGTCGAGCATCCCGGTCGCGGCGGCGCCACCGGCGGGGAGGATGCCGAGGTCAATCGCACCACGCCCGTTCGCCGTGCTGACAACCGGGCCACCCGCCGCCGGCATCAGCGCCGCGACCGCGTCGGCAACCGATGGATCGGCGAGCAGGGCCGGGTCAACGAGCAGCATCCGCTTTTCTGCTGCCTGCCATTGTGCGACAACGGGCGCGAGATCGGTCGGCATGACCGTCGCGATCTCCGGTGTCTTGCCGCCTCGCACCGCTACCGCGAGCGCGCGAAGGATGTCCGCCTCGCCCCGGACGGCGGGCTGAATCCACGTCGTCGCTTCCTGCGTCAGCCCGGTGGGGCTGGCGTGGACGAGGACGAGATTCGCGCCGCGCTCGATTGCTTTGCGCAGCCGCAGATGGAGTACCGGCACCTCGCCGACCGCGTCCACGCCGACGACGAGGATCATCTCGACCGTGTCCAGATCGGCGATTGCGCCCCGGAAGCCAAGATCGTCGCGCGCGGGGACGGGTGGGCGCGGGTAATGATCCACATTGCCGGTACCGACGACATCGCGCATTAGGCGATTGAAGAGAAAGAGCGCCTCGTTCGGCACGGTGGGGCTGGCGATGCCGCCGATGGCCGCCGCGCCGTGCGTCGTGCGGATCGCGGTTAGGCGGGTCGCGGCCTCGGTCAACGCCTCCGTCCATGTCGCCGGGACGAGCGCGCCGCCGCGCCGCACCATCGGCGTCGTGACGCGGTTCTCGCGCGTCGCACCGACCTGCCCGAAGCGACCGTAGTCGCAGAGCCAGCCATTGTCCACTGCGGGGTTGTCGCGGCTGCTGACGCGCAGCAGTTCACCGTCCCGCACCGAAAGTGTGACATTGCACCCCATCGCGCAGCCGCCGCAGACGCTCGCCGTCAGATCAAGGTCCCACGGGCGCGCCTGGAAGCGATACTGGCGACTCGTCAAGGCGCCGACGGGGCAGAGTTCGATCGTGTTGCCGGAGAAGATCGAGTCGAACTCCCGCCCCTCCGCGACACCGATCTCGCTGTGGTCCGCGCGCTCCAACACGACAAGGCTGGAATCGCCAACGATCTCCTCCTGAAACCGCGTGCAGCGCAGGCACATGATGCACCGCTCGCGGTCGAGGACGATCCGCTCCGAAAGCGGGTATCGCTTGGCGAGATGCCGCTTTTCTTCGCGGAACCGGCTCGTGCCAAGACCCCAGGCAAAAGTGATGTTTTGTAGCGGACACTCGCCGCCCTTGTCGCAGATTGGGCAATCGAGCGGATGATTCGCCAGCATGAATTCCAACACAGACTCGCGCCCCGCCCGCGCCAGTTCGTTCTGCGTGTGAATGACCATCCCCGGTGCGACGGGCGTCGTGCAGGCCGCCTGCAAGCGTGGCGTCGGCTCGATCTGCACGAGGCAAATGCGGCACGCGCCCACCGGCGTCAGTTTCGGGTGGTAGCAAAAGACCGGAATATCCACCCCGGCCTTTTTCGCCGCCTCCACGATCAGCGTCCCCTTTGGCACCGCCACCGGCACGCCGTCTATCGTCAATTCCACCAACTCTTCAGCCATCCAACCCCCCGAAAGAACGATCGAACCGCAGAGACGCAGAGGACGCAGAGAGAATCAGAGAGGCGAAGAGGAAAGCGCGATTCGATGAACTCCATCTTTCAATATTGGGACGTTGAAGTTGATGAGTAAGCCCAGTTTGCAGCCTGTTAATTTCAAATATGAAAGAACCTGCGCCGTATGAATCGGTGCGATCGCATCAACGGCTTTCAGTTCTACGATGACCGCGCTGTTTACCAACACATCGACCCTTCCTGATCCAATCGTGTGACCCTTGTATCCGATGCTTACCTCAAACTGTCGTACGAATGCGATGCCACGCAGTTGTAATTCAATGCAGAGTGCTTCTTCGTAAACCGATTCGAGGAAACCGGGACCAAGCGACCGATGAACCTCTATTGCCGCACCGATGATCGCATGGCTCAGCCGATTGTATTCATCGTCGAGATTCTTCCCGCTGTTTGCCCCACTTCGGTTCATGTTCTCACTCTTTTCTCCTCTTTCTTCTCCCTCTCTGCGTCCTCTGCGTCTCTGCGGTTCAACGATTCCCTAGAACGGGATGCAGCCGGGGGGACAGTGGCCGGTGGCGTTGTGGGCATCGAAGTCGGCGCGGAAGTGCTTCATGGCGGACATGAGTGGGGCCGCAGCCGAGTCGCCGAGCAGGCAAAGGGAGCGACCGGGGATGTGACTGGCGAGGTCGTTGACGAGGAACAAGTCATCGTCCGTGCCGCCCGCGCCGGTGACGCGTTCGAGGATTTTCAGCATCCAGATCGTGCCTTCGCGGCAGGGTGTGCATTTGCCGCATGATTCGTGCTGATAAAATTCGATAAAGCGCGTCACGGCGCAGGCCATGCAGACGGTTTCATCGAGGATCATCACCGCGCCGGAACCGAGCATCGAACCTGCAGCGCGGCAGGCGTCGAAGTCCATCACGAGGTCCATCACGTCCTTGCCGTCCGGCAGGGTCGCGGGGAGGATCGCCGCCGAACTGCCGCCGGGGATGACCGCCTTCACCGCGCGCCCTTCGCGCACGCCGCCGCCGTGTTCGACCAACTCGCGCAGCGTGATGCCGAGCGGCAGTTCGTAGTTGCCGGGGCGGTTGACGGAGCCGGAAAGCGAGTAGATTTTCGGCCCGCAGTTCGGTGCGGTACCAATCGCGGCGTACCACTCCGGCCCGTTCTTGAGGATAAAGGGCACATTCGCCAGTGTTTCGGCGTTGTTGATGACCGTCGGACGACCATACAGGCCGACGACCGCCGGGAAGGGCGGGCGGGAGCGCGGCATCGGACGCTTGCCTTCGAGCGATTCTAGGAGCGCCGTTTCTTCGCCGCAGATGTACGCGCCTGCACCCCGGAAGACCGTAATCTTCAGCTCCACGCCCTTGCCGAAGATGTCTGTGCCGAGGAAGCCCGCCTTTTCGGCGTCCGCGATTGCCTGAGTGAGCCGTTCGGCGGGCAAGCCAAACTCGCCCCGGCAGTAAATGAACGAGTGCGTCGCGCCGATTGCATAGGAGGCGATCATCACGCCCTCCACGACGATATGCGGGTCCCACTCCATGATCGCGCGGTTGTTGAACGTACCCGGCTCGCTCTCGTCGGCGTTGCAGCAGACGTATTTCGGGCCGGGGATATTCGGGACGAACCCCCACTTCGTGCCGGTGGAGAAGCCCGCCCCACCCCGCCCGCGCAGCCCGGAGCGCTTCACCTCGTCTGTCACCTCGGCGGGCGTCAGTTCGGTGACGGCGCGCCGCCAGCCCGTATAGCCGCCGCGACTCAGGTAATCGTCCATCTCCCACGATCCCTCGCGCCCAACATTCGCCGTCAGGAACGGCTCGAACGG
>JALYXG010000682.1 GCA_030947205.1 Chloroflexota bacterium | reverse complement strand
CGCGAGCGCGACATTGACAACCGTCGAGTCAATCGAACTCATCAGCATGCCGCAGACGAAGACGACGGCGACGACGACTTTCTGATTGGGGGTACGATGAGCCAAGAAACATGCTCCGAACCACGAGGCGATGACCGCACGGTGCGAGAATAGCGCACAACCGGAAGTGAGCCAACACTCCCCGCATTTGGGTGTGTAGGCTGATGAACCTTATCCTCTTTCGCGGTAGCGATGGCGTGATGCCATCTGCGTAGGGGCGATTCGTGAATCGCCCGCTCGCGACGGCGGGGCGCTGCGGGGGAGGCGCGAGCGATCCGGGAGGGCGATTCACGAATCGCCCCTACGCGCCCATCACGCCATCGCTATCGCAAAAGAGTATGATAGGCCGTCCGTGATTCAGCAGGATCAAGTGGATCAAGTGGATCATCCACTTTCTGATGATCCAGATGATCCACTTGACTTCCTCCTCGCTACTCGCGGTACGAAGGACGCGATGCATTTCTCTTTCGCGGTAGACGAGGGCGTATGCGTTCTCGCTTCGGTCGGGGAACAATTGCTGCGACGCAGGAGACGTGTGATACTCGCTTCACGATCCGATTCGCTGGTGCGGAAAGGATGAATGATGCCGCCGTATGACCCTGCACGCCTCCACCGGCGTACGGTGCGATTGCAGGGTTACGATTACCGGCAGGCGGGCGCATATTTCATCACCCTCTGCACCCACCAACGCGAATCCGTCTTCGGCGCGATCGGCGCGGATGCGATGCAACCGAATGCCCACGGCCAGATTGTTGCCGAGGACTGGGAATGGCTGGCGCTGCGCTACCCGTACGTCAGCCTCGACGCTTTCGTGGTCATGCCGAACCACCTGCACGGCATCATCCTCATGACCGATCCCGTCGGGGCGATCGCGCCGGGGGGACAATCGCCCTCCCCGGAACCGCCGGTGCGCCAGGCACGGAAGCCATTGGGTGGTCTGATCGGCGCGTTCAAGACGGTCTCGACGAAACACGTCAACGAATGGCGCGAGGCGCCGGGTGCGATGCTCTGGCAGCGGAACTACTACGAGCACATCGTCCGCAACAAGAGCGATCTACAACGCATCCGCGACTACATCGCGGCGAACCCCGCCCGCTGGCCCGATGATGCCGAGAACCCCGCCACATTTCTGTAGGGGCGATTGTCCCTCGTCGTGATCGCTATCGTGAAGAGGTATGACCTCGCTAATGATGGGTGATACTCTTTCGCGGTAGATATGGCGTGATGGATTCGTAGGGGCGATTCGTGAATCGCCCTCCCTGACGCCGCGACGATTGTAGACGGTTTGCAGTCGGCGACAGGCCGGGGAGGGCGATTCACGAATCGACCCTACGCAGATGGCATCACCATCGTGAAAGAGTATGACAGGATCAACAAGATCAACAGGATCATCAGAAAGTAGATGATCCTACTGATCCTGCTGACCCGCTATTCCGTCGAGATAGACGGGTCTACCTGCTGCGATTCCGGCACGACCTTGATGAAGTCTCGCATCGGATCGGTACACATGCCGCGCACCCGATCCGCAGCCGCGTCCTGACCGCTGGTGACCAGTCGCTCCGCGTAGCGCGTCAGCAGGCCGATGACGGTGCAGGCATCACCCTCGGTGAGGTCCGCCATCGTGATCTTCGCGCCCTTGGCCATGCGGCGGTCAATTGCCGCGCGGTCGAGACCCATTGCCGGGACGAGATGCTGATAGACGACACCGCCGGTCATTCCGGCGCAGAGCCACGGGCCGGGGTCGCCGAGGACGACGGCACGACCATTGGTCATGTACTCGAAGGCGAATCCCTTGATGTTCGCGCGCGTCGCGATGCCGCCCCGGCTGTCGTCAATCGGTTCGATGATCTCGCCCCCGATCACGACATCGGCGCCGGAAAGCCGAATGCCGGCGCGCGAGTCCGCATTCCCCTGGACGAAGAAGGTGCCGCCCTGCGCGCCGTACGCGAACGACTTGCCCACGCTGCCATCCACGCGCTTGCCGTCCATGTTGGTGCCCTTTAAGATGGTAATCGTGCCGCCGAATGCGCCCTTGCCGACGCCGTCCTGCGCACCACCCTCGACGGTAAGGTCCACACCGTCCACATTGAAGCAGGCGAAGCCGTTGCCGACGACCGAGCCGTCATCGAAGGTCAGCGTCGCGGTCGTCGGGAGTTTGTTCGGCTCGTACAGCCGGGCGCGGGTCATTTCGCCCGCGAGCGCGGTGCCGACGACACGATGGTCGGGCAGTACTGTCGGTTCGGAGAGCGCGACGCTCTGGTTGCCGCGCGCCACATGGCTGGCAACCGTCGCGGCGACGTGCTGCGAGCGGTCAATACGCAGGACGCGTAGTGTGCGGTCGGTGCCGATCTCCGCAAGCCATGCCGCCTGCTCCGCCGGGGCAAGCATCCGGGTGAGGTCCACGCGGTCGAGCATTCGCGCCTGCACGAGCAGGTCGGAGCGGCCAACGAGGTCTTGCGTCCGCGTGAAGCCGAGCGCCGCCGTCAGTTCCTTGATCTCCTCGCCGAGCGCGCCGAGGAAGCGGACGAGTTGCTGCACGGCCTCCTCGTAGACGCGCGGCACGAAGTGCTTGACGCCCTTCTTCTGCGCCTCTTCGTCCGAGTCCATCTGGGTGGCGATGCCGACGTGGCAGGTGTCGAGTTGACAGCCGCGGCAGATCGTGCAGCCAATCGCGACCATCGGTAGCGTGCCGAAGCCGATGCGGTTCGCGCCGAGCAGCATCATCCGCACGACATCCGCACCCGTCTTCATGCCGCCGTCCGCCCAGAGTTCGACCTGCTCCCGTAGCCCGGCGGCAACGAGCGCGCGGTGCGCCTCGACGATGCCAATATCGGAGGGCAGACCGACATGCTTCAGCGCGTGCGTCCGCGCCGCGCCCGTGCCGCCGTCGTAGCCCGAGAGCGTAATGATGTCCGCGCCACTCTTAGCGACGCCGACCGCGATCGTGCCGATGCCGGGCACGACGGGCACCTTGACCGACACGCGCACATGCGGATTCGCCGTTTTCAGCTCGTCCACCAGTTGGGCGAGGTCCTCAATCGAGTAAATGTCGTGATTGTTCGAGGGCGAGATGAGGTCCACACCCGGCGTCGCGTTGCGCGCCTTCGCGACCTTTTCGGAGACCTTGGAGCCGGGCAGGTGGCCACCCTCGCCGGGCTTCGCGCCCTGCCCGATCTTGATTTCGAGCAGGTTGGACGAGTTCGCCAGTTCGGCATTGACGCCGAAGCGCCCCGACGCGATCTGCTGGCCGCGCCACTTCGGGTACTTGCCGATCATGTCTTTGATTTCGCCGCCCTCGCCGTTGAGCGAGACGATATTGAGGCGCATCGCCGCCTCCGGGTACGCCCGGAAGGCCGTCTCGCCCTGCGAGCCGAACGACATGCTGCTGATCGCAATCGGATAATCATGCCCGCCGATCCCGGCGTCCACGCTGGCAGGGGTAATTCCGGTAGCGTAGGCTTCAGCCTGCGTCCCCGTCTCTCCCTCCCCATCGGGACGCAGGCTGAAGCCTGCGCTACCGGGAAAGCGGAAATCGAGGAGATGGCGCAGGCTGACCGGATTTTCGGTTTCGAGCGCCGTCACCTTCGCACTGTAGTCGCGATATGATTCCAAACCCGCCGCGACATTGCGGACGCTCTTCCAGACTTTCGGATAGAAGTGCGCGACGCGGGTCGGCTTCGCCACGAGTGTGCCCGCCGCGATCAAGACGCGTTCTTCCGCCAGCGCTTCCAGTTGCTCCCACGTCAGGCCACCCGTCGCGCTGCCGCCGTAGTTCTCCGCGCCGAACATGCGGGCGACCTCGACATGCAGGCCGATGGAGGCAAACAACCGGCTGTAGCCGCGTACCTCGTGGATGCCAATCGTGCTGATGACCTTCTCGATCCCCTTGGTGAGCGCGGAGATCAGATTGGCGAGACCATCCGGCGCCGCCGCTTCCGCGATCTCCCACAGGAGATAGGGGCAGACGCCGTCCGCACCCATGCCGAGTACGAGCATCAGATCGTGCAGCGTGCGGATGCCCGCCGCGCGCATCACCAGCCCGACGCCGCGCCGGAGCGCATAGCCGTCCGGCCCGCCCGAGGAGCGGCGAAGCGCCGTGTCCACCGCCGAAATCGCCAGAAGCGGGTCAATTGGCCGGTTGCCGTGCGTTAGCGCGCCCTCATCGTCGAGAACGATCAGCGGTGTGCCATCGTTCGCAGCCGCGACCGCCTCCTCGCCGAGCCGATGGAGCGCGCTGCGGAGCGATTCGCCGGGCCACTGCGCCATCGCGAGGACGGCGGGCCGCGTGTCGCCCTCGAAGGTCATGAAGTCTTCGAGCGTCCATGTTCCCATCTGGTGGGCAATGGCGCGATGCTGCTGCAAGCGGGCCGCATCATCCCCGCCACCGGGTCGAAGGCCGCCGGTGAAGAGGGGAGTGATGAGTTCGGTGCAAGGCAGTTTCCGGTCGTGATCCGCGATGCCAATCGGCGGGCGCGGGCCGAGTACGACGCGCGTCGAGAACTGCTCGATTTCGCGTTCGCGGTCAATCGCCGGGTTCGTGACGACCGCGACCGACTCCTTGAAGTAGTCGGCGAGGTTCTGCCGCTCCTGCGAGAGCGCGGCGAGCGGGCCGTCATAGCCGAGCGAGCCAACGCGCTCGTTGCCACTCTCGGCCATCGCCTCGATCAGTTTCAACTCCTCGCTGTCGAACGCCCATGCCGCGATCAAACGGGAGGACTGAGGTAGAGAGGGCGATTCATCCTGCCCAGAGGGCACCCGCGCCCCTCCGCCCTGTTCGCTGCCCACTGCCCACTGCCCACTGCCCACCGGCTTCGGACTCTGGCAGACGAGGAAGCGGCGGTAATCCGTCGCGCTGATGCCGCGCGCCTGCGCCCGGCGCATCACGTCGCGCAAAATGCCGTCATAGGTCTCGACGTGCGTGCCGACACCGCGTGTCAGAACAATCGCCATCTTCTCGCCCGGTGCGAGCGGCTTCGGGTCCTCATCCATCTCCGCGACGGGCACGACGCCCTTTTCCGAGGAAAAAACGATCCGATCCTTCGCGACGCAGAGCCAGAGCGGGCGGAGACCGAGCGCATCCACTGTGCCGACGAGTTCATCGCCGACGCGGATCGCCATCGCCGCCGGGCCTTGCGCGAACGGCCCCCACGCCTGCCGGAAATACATCAGCACATCGGCCATTTCGTCGGGCACGCGCTTAATTTCGTTGACGATCGGCGGGAAGATCAGTTCCAGCGCCTCCCGCAGCGACAGGTCGTAGCGATGGATCATCCCTTCGAGCGTCCGGTTGACATCCTGCGAGTCGGATGCGCCGGGGACGAGCGGGATGTGCAACATCTGCGACTCGGTGCGGAACTTCGCGATCGTGTTGATCTCGCCGTTGTGCCCCAAGAGCGAGAAGGGCTGCACGCGCTCAAACGCGGTCGTCGTGTTCGTGCTGTAGCGGTTGTGGCCGATGCTGATCGCGGAAACGAAGGCGGGATCGCCGAGGTCGGGGTAGTAGGCGGTCAGTACCTGCGCCGTGCCCCGCACTTTGTACACAACCGAGTCCGCGCTGAGTGAGACAGTGAGCGCGGCGGTGCGCGCCTCGATTGCCAGTTGGAGGTCGAAGAGCAGCCGGTCCCGCGCCGCGTTGTCGAGGAGCGGCGTGCGGAAGGCGATCTGCCAGGTTGTCGGCTCTTCACGCCGTCCGAGCCGACCGAGCGCGTCCGACACGACCGCCATCGGTCGGCTGACGAGCAGTTCGCACCCCGCCTCGCGGATCACATCGTCCACAGTCGCCATGATGCGCTCCGCCTGCTCGCGGTCGGCGGGTGGCACAAAGAAATGCCCGACCGCGAAGCGCGCATCGTGTACAAGCGCCGGGTCGCCGCCACTTGCGGCGAGATCGCGTGCCCACAGCGCGCGGGGAATGTCGGTGAGGATGCCGCAGCCGTCGCCCTCGCCGTCAATCTCGCCGGAGCGGTGGTGCATCGTCGCGAGCGCGTGCAGGACGCGCATCACATTGTCGCGCGTCGGTGCGCCGTGTCGCTCGACCATCGCCACGAGGCCGCAGGCATCGTGCTCGACGGGGCCGCAGTACGTGCCGACGTCAATCGAGGGATCGAACTCCGAAATACGGGGTGCGAGATGTGGTGCGCTGCGTACGTCTGTCCGTTGCATGGCTGTACCCTCCCGAAGAACGAGATCGTTCGGTGCAGGGACGCCGGGCGTAACGCAAACAGCCCCCGTCCCCGCTGAGGGACGAGAGGCGGACAGCAGTCCAATCTCCCGCGGTACCACCCTCGTTGCCGCGCGTCTATCCCACGCGACCACTTACCGGCTGAGGGACGCGCAACGTGACAGCCAATCACCGGCGAACAATGCACTCGTACGCCGTGAAGCGCACGTCCCTTTCGTGCATCGTCGCCATCCGCTCCTGGGCTGCTTTCGATGGATCGTGCCCCGATTCCGGCCTTCCACCTGCCGCCGGATCGCTGGCGGGGAATACCCACCTACTGTTCCCACTCAACACGGGTTGCGTCGTTTGTGTGCCCGCTTCCGCACGGGTGTGTGAAAACGGTAACGAAGTCATATCACCGTTTGGTGATACCTGTCAATCCGGTCAGATGAAGTCCGTACGTCTGCATAGTGTGAAAACAAGCTGCTTGGGCGGTTGCACAGGCACGGAAGGGTGAGGTTCTTTAGAAGCGGTTCCAGAGATACTGGTTCGACACATCGTGGTGGAACTGAATCTCCGATGGCTTGATCAACGTACCGAGCTTGCGTGGGCAGCGATCGGCCGACGCCTGCTTCAAATCAACGTATTTATCGCGCACCTCGGCCCCGAGAGCCTCAGCGACCCAATCACTGCCACGCATCGCGTCAATCGCGTCGTAGATATTGTCGGGCAGGATCGCTTCCCGCGTCCGAGCGTCCGGGGCAAGGGGGCCGTCCAGGCCAGTCCGCATGACCGAATAGATCGCAAGATAGGGGTTCGCGTCGGGTGCGATCGAGCGCACCTCGATGCGGGCCGAGTTCTTGTTGCCGATCGGGATGCGCACCATCGCGCCTCGGTCAATTGGCGAGGCCTTGATCTGGTTCGGAGCCTCGAAATGCGGATCGAGCCGTCGGTAGGCATTGACGCTCGAATTGTAGACCAAACAGAGATCGAGCGCATTGGTTAGGACACGGTCAACGAACTGCCAGGCGAAGTCCGAGAGACTCTCCTGGCCATTGGCGTCGTAGAAAATATTGGCGCCGTCGCGGCCGATCGAGATGTTGGTGTGCATGCCATTCCCGTTCACCCCGGTGACGGGCTTGGGCAGGAAGCTCGCGGTCATATCGAGCTTGTTCGCCACCTGACGGCAGATCAGTTTGTAGAGCATCACCTGGTCCGCGCCGATCGTCGCCTCGACGTAGCCGTAGTTCATTTCGAACTGCGAGGGAGCGACTTCGGGGTGATCCTTCTCGTTGGCGAAGCCCAGCGCGCGTTGCGCTTCCGCAGCAGCATCAATGAATGCCCGCAGGGGATCGCCCGGCAGCGAGTGGTAATAACCACTGGTACTGATGAACTCGAACTGACCGGTATCGATGTAGTGCTGCTCGGCATGCTGCCCCTTAACAAGGATTCCCTCGATCTCGTTCGCGATGTAGCAGCTCAAGCCGTCGTTCTTGAGTTTCGCGGCGGTGTAGTCCTTCAGCCGGGCGCGGAGGTCGGATCGGTAGGGACTGCCATCCCGCTCCTGTACCTCACCAAAGACGAGCACCTTCCCCGGCCCGAAGATATCCGACGGGAGCCAGTAGAATGCCGACCAATCAATCCCCAGGCGGAGGTCCGATTCATGCTGTGCGGTGAAGCCGCGGATCGAGGAGCCGTCGAAGGTGAGGTTATCGGCCGATTTGAGCAGGAACTTCTTGTCGTAGTCGAGCATGTGCAACCGGCCTTCGAGGTCGGTGAAGCAGACGGTGACGGCCTTGATCCGCTTTTCATCGGTGAGGTAGCGCATGCGCTCCTCGCGGATCTTGTCCGGGTCGGTCCGCGCGGCACGCTCGGCCTTTGCCTGAAGATTGAGTTCCTCCAGCTCGTCATAGGGAATTTCCAGAAATTCGCGCAGGTTCCCGCTCACACTGTCTCCTTCCCTGGCTGTCATGCCAGGACGCATTGTACTTGGGCATCTGCACCGGTGTGTGCGAACGCCCCGGCTACCGCAGTCCCTTCTATGCTACACTCTACCACCGGCGCACGCCGAAATCGTCCATGTAATGAGCATACCGACCGGACCGTACCCGCTTCTACGTACGATCCGCCGAACACTTTGATCGCTTTATGTGCATTCGCACAACAGTAGGCGCGAGCGAGAGAATGTCTCGTCAAGATGCCGCGAAAAGTGAGAAACAACCGCTGATTGCGGTGCTCGGCCCGACGGCTTCAGGTAAATCGGGGCTTGCTCTCAATCTAGCGGAGGCATTCTCCGGCGAGATCATCTCGGCGGATTCGCGGCTGCTCTATCGCGGCATGGACATCGGCACGGCGAAGCCGACGCCCGCCGACCGCGCGCGCGTCTCGCACCACCTCATTGATGTGACGACCCCCGACGTGTCATACGACCTCGCCCGGTGGAAGGAGGCGGCGGCTCAGATCATCGCGGAGATTCGCGAGCGGGATCATCTGCCGTTCCTGGTCGGCGGTACGGCACAATGGACGACTGCCCTCCTCGACGGCTGGGAGCCGCCATCCGTTGCGCCCGATCCCCAATTTCGGGCAGTGATGGAGGAACGTGCGCGGAGCGAGGGCATCGCACCGCTTCTCGCGGAGTTGGCGAACGACGATCCCGAAGCGGCCGCTCGCACCGGCCCGAATCTCCGCCGCATCATCCGCGCGCTCGAAGTGATCCGCGCGACGGGCCTACCATTCAGCGCGCAGCGTCGGCGTTCCGTGCAGCCCTACCATGATCTCCGCATCGGCCTGTTGCTCCCACGCGACGTGCTGCATACCCGCATTGACGCACGCGTGGAGACAATGATTGCCGCCGGTCTCGTTGCGGAAGTGCGCGCCTTGCTTGATGCCGGATACGATCCCGCGCTGCCCGCTATGTCCGGCATCGGCTATCGCCAGGTGGTGGAATACCTGAGAGGGGATACGACGTTAAACATACTGTGCGAGCGCATCAAGCAGGCGACCCATCGGTACGCGCGGCACCAGATGACCTGGTTGCGGCGCGACACGACGATTATCTGGCTGGATGCACAAAACGGCGACCGATTGCTGACGGAAGCGACTGCGGTCGTGCAGCGTTTCCTGTTATACTGACCGATCACCGACAGAGACGCGCGCCGAGCGGCGCTGCGATGTGTCATCAGGAGGGTACCCCGATTCCCACGACATTGCATCCGACGAACCCACCGATCGAGCGCGCGATGCTCGCCGCCGTGCGGTGGAACGAAAATAGTTGGACGACCGACGACTCGCTCGAAGAGTTGGCGCGGCTCGCGGAATCCGCCGACCTCGAAGTGGTCGGCTCGGTTACGCAGAACCTTTCGCGGCCGAACCCAACCTCCTACCTCGGCAAGGGCAAGGTGCAGGAAGTCAAGGCGGCGCGCGAAGACCTCCAGTACGACGTGCTCGTTGTGGATGAGGAACTGTCGCCGAGCCAGTTGCGCAACCTCGAAGAGACGCTCGATGTCAAGGTGATTGATCGCACCGCCCTGATCCTCGACATCTTCGCCCGCCGTGCCCAGACCCACGAGGGGCGCTTGCAGGTCGAACTCGCGCAACTCGAATACCGCATGAACCGTTTCACGCGGATGTGGACGCACCTTTCGCGCCAGACGATGGGCGGCGTCGGCTTGCGTGGCCCCGGCGAAACGCAGTTGGAAGTGGACCGCCGCCGCGCCCAGGAGCGCGTGACGCTGCTGAAAGACGAATTGGCCGAGGTACACGAGCACCGTGAGCAGTACCGGCAGAAGCGGCGGAAGTCCGGCGTGCCGATCGTCGCGCTCGTCGGCTACACGAACGCGGGCAAGTCCACGCTG
>JALYXG010000680.1 GCA_030947205.1 Chloroflexota bacterium | reverse complement strand
AATCCGCCGCAGTCGGTCGAGCAGGTACTGAACAACCTGTCGCTCGAAGCGCCGACGTTCGTAAACGCGCTTCGGGAATGGATGCGCGCACGATGATCCACACCCGCTTGTGCGACCTGCTCGGCATCGCGCATCCGATCATCAATGCGCCGATGACGGGGACGGCGACCGCCGACCTCGCCGCAGCCGTCGCGAACGCGGGCGGTTTCGGGTTGATCGGCGGCAGCGGTGGCGATGCGGACTGGCTACGGACGCAAATCCGTGCGACGCGCGAACGAACCGACCGGCCATTCGGCGTCGGCTTCATCTCCCTCTTCGCCGGAGTGGACGATCTCGTCCAGGTTGCGATCGAGGAGCGCGTGGCGGCGATTGCGCATTCGTTCGCGGACCCGACGCCGTATGTCGCGGCGGCGCACACAGCGGGCATCCTGGTCTTCGCCCAGGTGCAGAGCGTCGCGCAGGCGATCACGGCGGCGCGGGCCGGGGTGGATGTCATCGCGGCGCAAGGGACCGAGGCGGGCGGCCATACCGGCACACTGAGCGCTACACTCCCGCTTGTGCCAGCCATCATTGATGCTATTGGCGATTTTCCCGTGCCAATTATCGCGGCGGGCGGCATTGCCGACGGGCGCGGCCTCGTGGCGGTGTTGATGCTCGGCGCGGCGGGAGTCTGGATGGGGACGCGCTTCATGGCGAGCCGCGAGTGGGCGGGGGATGCCTGGGGGCAGGCGCGCGTCGTCGCGGCCGGCACGGATGACACTGTCCTAACCCGCGCCTTCGATCTCGCGATGGGCCATCCCTTCCCAGCGTCCTACCCCGCGCGCGTCATCCGCAACGACTTCACTGATGCATGGGACGGCCATGACGCCGCAGTCGTCGCCAGGAGCGCCGCGTTGCGCGCCGCGATCCAGCGGGCGGAACGCGCGGGCGATGCCGACATCGCCGAGGTGATCGGCGGCAATGCCGTCGGCCTCGTCCACACCGTCGAACCGGCGGGCGACATCCTCCGCCGCATCATCGCGGAAGCGGAAACAATCTTACGCACGCGGCCCGCTGAGATCATGCGGTAAGACGCACTTTTTCCGGTAGCGCAGGCTTTCCAGCCTGCCGCCCTGATTGCACAATGGAACCCATGGAAGGCCGCAGGCTGGAAAGCCTGCGCTACCGTTCCTGTTGCGTTTCCTCGCACGCCGCCTGCTATACTCGGCGGACATTCGCGACCCAATGCAGCACAAAGGAGTAGAGCATGGCGGAAACGGCAACCGCAGCAAGGAAAATGAGCGCGACAGCGGCGGATGCGGCGATCATCACGCCCGCTGACCATCTCGGTTTCGAGCCGGGCGATGCCCGCAAACTCGCGCCGTGGTCGCGGATCGCGGCCTACTTCCAATTGCTCGGCACGCGCTCGCCGCGCGTCCACACCGAAGTACTCGGCAACTCGACCGAAGGCAGGCCGTTCCTCCTTTCGATCATCGCGAGCGAGGAAACGCACGCGCGGCTCGATCATTACCGCGATATTCAGGCCCACCTCGCCGACCCGCGCGGTATCAGTCCGCAGCAGATCGCCGGTTTTGTCGCCGAAGGGAAGACGATCGCGCTCGTCACCTGCACAATCCACGCGACCGAGGTGGGCGCGACGCTGATGGCGATGGGCCTCGCGCACGACCTCGCGACGAAGGACGACGAGACGACGCGGCAAATCCTCGACAATGTCATTCTGCTGCTCGTGCCGTCGCTCAACCCAGACGGCTGGGACCTCGTCGAGCAGTGGTACACGAAGACGCTCGGCACGCCATTCGAGGGGAGCGCGCCGCCGCAGCTCTACCAGACCTACACCGGGCACGACAACAACCGCGACTGGTTTATGCTGACGCAGGCCGAGAACCGTCTGGCGGTCGAGAAAATTCACAATGTCTGGCACCCGCAGATCGTCTACGACCTCCATCAGATGATGCAGGACGGCCCGCGCTACTTCGTACCCCCGTTCATTGACCCGTACGACCCGAATGTGGACCCGAT
>JALYXG010000638.1 GCA_030947205.1 Chloroflexota bacterium | reverse complement strand
CGTCCCGCTCGCAGGCTGGAAAGCCTGCGCTACCCACTCCCACGACGGCGACGATCTACCGGCTTTGAGACGCTTCCCATTGTCGCCTTCTGCGAGCAATCCTACCGCACGCGGTACGGTGGACTTTTCCTCGCCCGCAATGCACGCGGCAAAACGCAGGAAGGGAGGCGACCGGCGTGGTTACCTCCCCTCAGTCCTCAGTCCTCGCCCCTCGTTAGGATGCGAGCGGTTCGACCGCGCGGGCAATCGGCCGGGGGCCGGTGGCGGTCGGGTCCGGGGTAAAGCGGACGGACTGCGCGACTTCGAGGGTGTCGAAGTTACCGCTCACGTCGTTGCGGTGGAAAAACCGCTCGACGCCCGCACCATCGCGCAGGAAGCCGAAGCCGCGTTCCTTGACAATCTTCGTAATGACGCCCGTGGTGTCGTCGCCCGACGATGCGACGGGGCCGCGCCCGAAGGTGCGCGCCCGGTCGCTCCGGTTTCCCGTTTCCGGCTGCGACTGCGCCACGCCGCTCGCATCGTCCGTGGCGACGCGTTCCTCGCGGCGCGTCCGCATTGGGGAGCGGCGGGTGAGCGGCACGTCCACCGGTGTGGCGACGGTGCCGGTCTGCTGGTAGCGCGAAAGCAGGGCTTCCACTTGTGTGGTCAGCGTCGGCGGGAGGAAACCGGGGGCGGTCGTCGTCGTCGGCTCGCGCTCGGCAGTCTCCTGCTCCTGGCGCACGACCCGGTCGTCGTCATCGCGCGACGCAACGAAGCGGAACCGGTCCGGTGTGAGCGGGGAGGCGGGGCGGGCCGCGATGCGTTCCGGTTGCAGACGCGGTCGGTCGGTCGTCGCGGCGGGGCGCTCGGATCGCGCGGGCCGCTCGGCGCGTTCGGGGCGGCGCGATGGCGCCGGGGCGGGCGCACGCTGGCGGACCGGCTGCGCCCCATTCGCAGCGGGCATCGGGCGCTCGATGCGTGTGCGCCGCTCCTCGCGCTTCGGGTACAGCGGGAACGCCTCGATCGCGGCCGGAACGGCGGGCAGATCGCCCTGCCACGACTTGCGCGGAATGCGCACGCGCAGGCTGCGCTGGAGTTGCCGCCACTTCGGCTCGTCGCTCGGGACGAGCAGCGTCACGGCGTCGCCCTCACGCCCCATCCGCCCGGTGCGCCCGACGCGGTGGGTGAGCAGTTCGGTCGTTTCCGGCAGTTCATAGTTGATGACCATGCCGATGTGCTCAACATCGAGGCCGCGCGCTGCGACATTGGTCGCGAGCAGGATCGGCATCTTGCTGCTACGGAAATCGGCCATCACCTTGTCACGGGCATTCTGCGACAGGTTGCCCTGCAAGGCGGCGGCAGGGTAGCCGAGCGCTTCCAGTTGGCGCGCCAACTTCTTGACGCCATGCTTTGTCCGCCCAAAGACGAGGACGCTCTCGTCGCCCCGCCCGTCGAGCAGGACGCGGAGGACAGGCAATTTCTGCCCTTCCGGCACGTCGTAGATGATGTGCTCGATCTTCGGCGCGTCCTCCGGCCGCATATCAATCTGCACCATCGCGGGATTGTTGAGGTACTTCGCTGCCGTCCCCTGCACCCATTCGGGCACCGTCGCGGAGAAGAGCGCGGTCTGTCGCTGGCGCGGGACGAAGCCGAGGATACGCTCGACATCCGGCGCAAAGCCACGATCGAGCATCTCGTCCGCCTCGTCGAGGACGACGTAGTTGACGCGATCCAGTTTCAAAACGCCCTGCCGGAGCAGATCGAGGACGCGGCCCGGCGTGCCGATGATCACCTGCGGGCCGGCATTGACGGCGCTGATCTGCGGCCCCATCGCGCGGCCACCGAAGATGCAAAGCGAGCGGATACCATTCGCGCGGCCCAGTTTCTCGACGACCTCGCCGACCTGCTGCGCCAGTTCGCGCGTCGGCACGAGGACGAGCGCCTGCACCGCACGGACGGCGGCATCGGCCTTTTCGATCATCGGGATGGCGAAGGCGAGGGTCTTGCCGGAACCGGTGCGGGCCTGACCGACGAGATCGCGGCCACTGAGGAGGATCGGGAGGGACTGGGACTGAATCGGGGTGGGATCGGTGATCCCCATCGTTTGGAGCGCCGCGCGCGTCGGAGGGGCGAGCGGCATCGTGGCAAATGACAACAAAGGTTCCTTTCGCGGCCCCGGTCAGTACATCAGTAGTCGGTCGTCGGTAGTCAGTTGAGAGTGGAAGCGCTTCCTGCTCTTGTTACTTGCTACTCGTTACTTTCTACTCACTACTCCCCTGCCGCAATGCGCACCGCAAAAACGTACGGACGAAGCGTGGCTTCGCCGAACGGCGGTGCAAACAGATTTCGAACCCGCAACCCCGCGGGTTCCCACTGAAGAGGGGAGCGTGCTGCGGCGGGACCACGCGGCACATGTCGCGCGACCATCGAAAGTATACTCCGTCACAACGTTTTCCGCAACCGGACATCGCGTTTCACCGAATGATCTTCGGTCGGTGCGCCGGAATCATGGCACAAATCGTTCACTGAGTTCGTGCAGATTCGTTACGATGATGTCCGGCCCGATGCCCCACGGATCGAAGATTGCATCGGCGTTTCGTTGTATCCACGCCGCCTTCAGGCCCGCCGCCTTCGCGCCGATCACGTCGAATGGATTGCCGGAAACGAGCCAGGTTTCGTCAACGGGCTGATGTACGCGCTCAGCGAGATAGGCATAGACCGCCGGATCGGGCTTGAATGTGCGCAGATCGTCCACACTAATGACCTCATCGAGGTGCGGGAGGACACCCGCGTGATCGAGCAGCGCGCGCACCGTCGCTTCGACACCATTGGAAAAGGCGACGACGGTGTGACCGCCCGCTTTCAGCCGCTCGATGGCGGGGATCGCGTCGGGGAACGCCGCCAACTGTCGGTACTGCGCGAGCAGGCGCATTTGATCCGCCTCGCTCACCTCCGCCCCAAGCGTGTGGACGACATACCGTAATGCCTCCGCCGTGCATACATCGAAGGAGACATACTGCCGCATCAGACCGCGCCGAAACGAATATTCCAGTTGCTTCTCCCGCCAGTGCGCGGCGAATGGCCCGGCTTGCCCGCCGAGTAGCGCGCGTAAATGCTGCTGCATCTCCAGCGGGTCAACGAGTGTCCCGTAGACATCGAAGCCGATTGCCGCCATGTAATTTGCTCCCTCGCTTCTCGTCCATCGCATGCATCGCCACAGTCTATCGCGCCGATCCGCCATTGGTGGCGTGCGACATGCG
>JALYXG010000636.1 GCA_030947205.1 Chloroflexota bacterium | reverse complement strand
CCCATTACCAGATTCAGTTGCCAATGTTCATAAGTCCGCCACCACTGAATTTCTCTTGCGAGCTGCGTCACTCCTGACTCTTTGCACATCTCCTCGCGATCGCGCGGATGCGAGCGGGACTTGCTAGGTGGCAGCAAGAAATTCGTTGGTGAAGATCTTCTCCATTTCGAAGTGCTGCTTGGTGATGCCGAGATCGGAGAACGTCGCGTCCACTTTCTTGAGCAGGTCCATGTCGAAGAAGCCGAGGCCATTCGCCTTCGTGGCGTCCGAGACCGTCGAGGCGTTGCGGATCTCTATGATTGCCCGGTTCCGCGCGACTTCTTTCCCGTCCGTCGCGTATTTCACCGCCAGTTCCGCAGCGGCGTCGGGTTTGTCGAGCATCCACTGCGCACCCTGCTTGTACGCCTTGAGGAAGCGGGGGATCAGGTCTTTCTTCTTCTGATACACGTCCTCGGTGACGACGAAGATGTCGCTCGGCGTGTTGAGGACATCGCGCGCCCACAGGACATTGAGGTCCCGCATTCCCGCCTGCTGCGCGCCGTAGAGGCCGGTGTCCGTGGCGGCGGTCGCGTCCACCTTGCCGTCCGCGAGCGGGCCAAAGTTCGCGATCCCCGCCGCGACGACCTCCACATCGCTCTCCTTCAGGCCCGCGTTCTTGAGCATGACGAGCAGGTTATAGCGCGTGCCGCTCGACTGGCTGTAGACGCCGACTTTCTTCCCCTTCAGCGCGGCAACCGACGTAAGCCCGGACGTTTTCAGCGTGAGGAGGTTGAAAACGTTCTGCGGATAGATGTTGTAGACAGCGCGCAGTTTCGCTCCTTCCTGGATGGCGAAGAGGAGGGGTTCGACATTGGTGAAGGCGAACTCCGCATTGCCCGCCAGGATGTTTTTCAGTGCATCGCCGCCGCCCGCGCCGGGCACAAAAGTGAAGTCGAGTCCCTGCGCCGTAAACCAGCCATTCTCCTGCGCTCCGTAGATGTTCGCCTGCTCGGAGATCGGCTGGCTCCAGCACGCCATCCGTACGTTCGTCATCGCCGCGCCGGACGTGGCGACCGTCGGCGCGATGCCCGCCACCGCGCTCGCGGACGTCGTCGTTGCGACGGGCGCTTTCGTTGCTTGCGCTCCGGCGGTGGCGGCGGGCGTGTTCCCGCTGCCGCCACATGCCGCCAGCAAAATTCCCGTGCCGGCGGTGAGACCGAGCGCGGTGGTTCTTTGAAGCAGGGCGCGGCGGTTCATCGTCGCAGTGTGTGTACGAGTCACGGTCACGATTTCAGACATGTGCTTTCCTCCTCGATCTTTCCATCATCGCGAATCAACGGGATAGCGCCGGGACAGGACAAACCATTCGGCCAGCGCGACCAGCGCGTAGAACGCAAGCCCGATGACCGTCAGCAACACAAAGACCGCGAACATCAGTGGCGTGTCGAGCGTTCCCTGCGCCGCGATGATCAGCGCCCCCAGCCCACGGTTCGCACCGACATATTCGCTGACGGTCGCGCCGACGATGCTGAGGATCGCGCCGATCCGCAGGCCCGCGAAAAGGAATGGCAGCGCGGAGGGTAAGCGGAGACGCCAGAACGTCTGCCAACGGCTCGCACGCAGGGCGCGAAACAGTTCCTGCTCGTCGCGCGTGGGCGAGGCGAGGCCCGCGAGGGTGTTCTCGAGGAGCGGGAAGAAGACGATCAGGGTGGTGATGAAGACTTTCGGCGTGAGGTCGAAACCGAACCAAAGGACGAAGATCGGCGCGAGGGCGAGTTTCGGCAGTGCCTGCGAGGCCACGATGTACGGGCGCATCACGCGCTCGACCAGTGGGAAGTGGAAGAGCGCCGCCCCGAGTGCAATGCCGAGAACGGACCCGGCGACGAATCCGAGCGCGATTTCGATGACTGTCGCTTGAATGTGGACGAGGAAGTAGCCGTCGCGCAGGTTCTCCCAGAGGCTATCGAGTACGCGTAACGGGCCGGGGAGCACCAGCGCCGACGTGCCGGCGATGCGCACCCACCCTTCCCAGATGGCGAGGGCAATGAAAAGGACCGACCATGTGACGACCCCGTGGAGAACCCGTCCGCCGTA
>JALYXG010000626.1 GCA_030947205.1 Chloroflexota bacterium | reverse complement strand
GCTCCGGCGTCGGCCACGAGAAGGCTTCGCGCTCCAGTGCGGGGGTGACGGGCGGCAGATCGTCGTATCCGGGCGGATATGCGGGTTCATCTTCGCGGGCAGTCTGGGCAGAAGGGTAGGTTGGCGCTTCAAGGCGGGGCGGGGCGGGTGCGAAGCCGGATGCGGCAGATTCCGGCGAATACCCCGTCGGCGCGGCGCCATCCGGGCTACGCCGAGGCGCTTGCCCTGAGAACGACTGATAACCTGTCGGCGCGACGAAGACAGGCGGCGGCGGGGCAGGTTCGTACGGGACATTGCCGTACAGCATTGCCTGGTAGAGCTGGTAGTAGCGCAGCGCGACCTGTTGCTGGGTGAAGTAGCGCAAGACGCGCTGTCGCCCGCGCGCCGCCAATTCCAGGCGCCGCACGCGGTCTTCCATCAGCTCCCAGATGCGCAGTGCGAGCGTCTGCGCGTCGCCTTCCGGCACGATGATCCCCGCGTCGCCGATTACATTGGGGATTTCGCCGGAATCCGAGCCGATTACCGGTACTTCGCAGGCCATCGCCTCGATAATCACCCGCCCAAATTGCTCCTTCCAGTTCGAGCGCGTCAGTGACGGGACGACGAGGATGTCAATCTTGCTGAGGACATTCGGCACTTCGCGCGACGGCACGGAGTTACGGAAGAAGATGCGGTCGCGAATGCCGAGCCGAGCCGCCTGCACTTCCAACTCCGTCCGGTAGTAGCCGGAGCCGATGATTTCCAGGCGATACGGTTGGCGCAGGGCTGCCACAGCGTCGAGAAGAATCTGCACGCCCTTCTCCTCGACCAACCGCCCGATATAGCCGACCGTCGGCGGGCGGTTCGCGGGCCGCGCCTGCGGCACCCCCGGCTGATACAGCGCGGGATCAACGCCGAACTGCGGGATGACGAGCGACGGTTTCGTGAACCCCTTCGCCCGAATCACATCGAGCGCCGCCTGATTGGCCGCGACGCCGACATCCGCGCCCGCATAGACGGACTTCTCGAACGACGAGAATGGGAACGGGTACTTCTTCATGATGTTCTGGTAGGTAAAGAAGCACATCCGCGCACCCGCCCGTTGCCCGGCCTTCATCGCGTGGTACGTAGCGTAGTTGTATGGCTCCTCATCAATGTGGAAAACATCGGGCTTGAGATCGCGGATGATCTTGCCGATTGCCGGATAATAGTGGTAATGGAAATGGCCGTTGAAGCGCATCTCGGTGACGACCATGTCGTACCCCTGCGTGAACTGCGCGTCGAGCTTCTGGACACCGACGCGCGGCTCGACCCAGGCATCCGGCACGATCACCGTCAGTTCGACGCCGGGCAGCTTCGCGAGTTCTTCCGCCTTCTTCTGGTACGGCCCGACCACCATTGCCTTGGAAAGCAGCGCGATCTTCATCGGGCGATCTCCACCGGCTGCTCGCCCGACAGATGCACGCTGACCGGTTGGGTCGCTTGATGCGCGCGCTGATAAACGGAGCGCGTCGCCAGCGCTGTGCGCTCCCAACTGAACTGCCGGGCACGGTCGAGTCCCTGCTGGCGCATCCGCCGTGCGTGGGCGTCGTCAGTTAGCATGCGAATGATCGCGTCCGCGAACCCGGCGTCATCCTGTGGCGCGACGAGCAACCCGGCATCTCCGACGACTTCGGGCGTGCAACTGGCGTCCGCCGCGACGACAGGCGTGCCGCACGCCATCGCTTCGAGCGGCGTTAATCCGAACCCCTCGTAAATGCTCGGCGCGACATAGCAATCCGCCAGTTGGTAGAACGCGATCTTCTCCGCTGCGCCGATCGCGCCCGCGAAGAGGACGCGATCGGCGATGCCGAGTTCGCGCGCCAGTGGAGCAGGGTCGGGGTAGAGCGCGGCATTCCCGTGCGCCTTGCCGCCGATTACCAAACAAACATCATCACCGATCACGGCGGAGACGCGCGCGAATGCCCGAAGCAGTGTGGCGATATTCTTGCGCACATCAAGCCCCGCGACATTGAAGATGACGCGCTTGCCGTGCAACCCGTACTGATCGCGCAGTCGTGCAACCATCGCCTCATCGCGCGCGACGCCGAAAGCCGCGCCCACCGCGAGCGGAATCGTCGTGACCCGTTCCGGCGCGAGCGCCAGGACACGGATCGCATCGCGGCGCGAGCATTCGGAATCGGCAATCACCTGCGCAGCACGGCGTGCCCCGGCGGAGACGAGGCGGAGATAGGCCCGCATCGCCCGCCCGCCGCCGTACGCGGGCATCAGGAGCGGAATGACATCGTGGACGGTGACGACATGCGGCATTGTCTGCCGGAGCGGTGCGGCGAAGTACGGAACATGGACCACGTCCACGCCCGCGCGCCGCGCCGCGCGGCGAATGCCGACCTGCTCCCACCAGACCTTGCGCAGCCGCTCGCTTGCCAACCAACGCGGCGGAACGGCGATGACCGCATCCGGCTCGGTTGCAAGCGGCTCAGGGCTGAGCAAGGTCATTTCGATTTCGGAGAGTTCGCGCAACGCCCCGATCAGCGCGGCGCTGTACTGGCCGCTCCCGGTCAGCGGGGCGCGGAGCATCGCACCATCGAATCCAACACACAGTGTCACAGGCTCTCCTTCTGCCCCCTCCGGCACACCGCAAGAGTGTATCACACGACGAACGCCCGTTCGTCGGGAACGGCTGTGCCCGGAATACGCCGCGATGCGCGTGTGTTAGGATTAATGCATCGAAGAAGTTTCCGGTGTAGACTGCGACCGACAGACGATCGCGGCGGGATTGCAACAAAAGGAGCAGAGTCAATGGTACATCCAGCAACTGACGGTGAAAAGGATCATGCGCGGCACCCGGTAGCGGTAACGGACGCGACGTTCGATCAGCATGTGGTCAATGCGAAAGGCCCCGTGCTGGTTGACTTCTGGGCGCCCTGGTGCGGTCCATGCCGGATGGTTGCGCCGATCCTCGATCAGATCAGCGATGAACTGGGCGAGAAGATCACGATCGTCAAAGTCAACGTAGACGAGAATCAGCAGATCGCCGGCAACCTCGGTATCATGAGCATCCCGACCCTGATGCTCTACAAGGGCGGCAAGCCGGTCGAGACGATCATCGGTTTCCAGCCGAAGAATAAATTGATGGAGAAGATTCAGGGTCATCTGAACTAACAACGATTCCCAGCACAAAAACGCCCCCAGTGTGGGGGCGTTTTGCATTTGCGGGACAATCGGTAGCGTAGGCTTCCGCCTGCGTCTCTGCCTGCCTGCCCTCAACGAGACGCAGGCAGAAGGCTACACTACCGGGGTGCGCCGCGTGCGGCCCGGTGCGCCAGTAGGCCGCCCGGTGCGCTCCCGGACGAGACCATCAATCGCGGCGCGCATCTCGTTCAAATCAGCGAAGTCACGGTAAACAGATGCGAACCGGATATACGCAACCAGATCGAGATCATGCAGACGCTCGACAACGAGTTCGCCAATCGTCGAACTCGGCACCTCGCGCTGGCCGAGATCGAACAATGCTCGCTCCACATCGCCGACGAGTGCGTCAATCGCCTCCTCGCTTACCGGGCGCTTGATGGAGGCGATGCGCACGGCGCCCCGCAGTTTCCGCGGGTCATATTCCTCGCGGCGACCGTCCTTCTTGACGACATACAAACTGACTGCCTCGACACGTTCGTACGTCGTAAAGCGGCGGCTACACACTTGGCACTCGCGGCGGCGGCGGATACTCTCGCCGCTGCCGAGTTCGCGCGAATCAATTACACGCGTGTCCGGCGCCTGACAATAGGGACAGTGCATCAGTACCCTCAGGATTGGTGGCGTAGGCTTCAGCCTGCAATTTCTCGCGCAGCCTGAAGCTACGCCACCAATGCGATTTTCCGCCGTCCGCGCTAGCGTCCGCGCAGGATATGGACGAATGGCGGCACATCGAAATCATCGTCGTCGCTACCGGGCTTCGTCTCGGGCTGCCCGGATCGTGGCGGTGGCCGTCGCTCATCATCGCGCGGATCAGGCGCGCGCGTACCGGAACCCCCGAGCGACCCTTGCCCGGACGATCCAGCCGGACGATACGGTTGCTGCTGCGGCAGCGAACTGGCGCCGGGCCGACGGTACGGTTGCGCCTGCGGCGGTTCGTTCGCTGGCCCGGTGCGCGGGAAGAGTGGCCTGAGTCGCCCCTGGCTGCGGTCATTGTCGAACCCCGTCGCGATCAGCGTTACGGCGACTTCCTGCGAGGC
>JALYXG010000284.1 GCA_030947205.1 Chloroflexota bacterium | reverse complement strand
GGAAATCGCTGCGATGTCCGGTGTGCAGAGTTCGGCGGCGGCGGAGGGTGTCGGTGCGCGCACATCGGCGACGAGATCGGCGAGGGTGATGTCCGTTTCGTGCCCAACCGCGCTGACGACCGGAATCCGGCACGCGAAGATGGCGCGCACGACCGCCTCGTCGTTGAACGGCGCGAGGTCTTCCGCCGAACCGCCACCGCGTCCGACGATGATTACCTCCGCCCGCCCATCCGCCTGCAACGCGGCAATCGCCCGGACAATCTCGGCGGGCGCGGCGCTCCCTTGAACCGCTGCGGGTGCGAGCAGGAGGCTGGTGAGCGGATAGCGGCGCGCGACGACGGTCTGGATGTCGTGCCAAACCGCCCCGGACGCGCTGGTGACGACGCCGATGCAGCGCGGCGTGACCGGCAAGGGGCGCTTACGTGCCTCATCGAACAGCCCTTCGCGTTCCAGTTGCAGTCGCAGTCGCTCGAATTGCGCGGCGAGCAGTCCGACACCGGCCGACTGAATGAGATCTATGTAGAGTTGATACTGCCCCGTCGCCTCGTAGATGCCGATGCGGCCATGCGCCAGCACGGCGTCGCCGTCATCGGGAAGATACGAGAGATAGCGCGCCTGCTGTTTGAAGCAAACGCAGCGGAGCGACGCGTCGAGGTCCTTCAGGGAGAAATACAGATGCCCGGACGCCGGGCGCGAGATATTCGATGCCTCGCCCCGTACCCAGATGTCGGCCAGCACGGGGTCAATCTGGAAAAGTTCCTTGAGATATGCCGTGATTTCGGAGACGGTGACGAGCGGCACACCTAACTCCTGAGTAGTCAGTAATCAGTAATCAGTAGTCAGAATTACCCCGGATTCGCTGACTACGGACTACTGACGACTGACTTCTGACTACCGACTACTGCGTCAGGCGCATCAAGGGCTGGTTGTATTCGACGGGCTGACCGTTGGAAACCAACAATTCTTCGACCGCGCCGCCACGTTCCGCCTGAATTTCATTCATGATCTTCATCGCTTCGATGATCGCAACCGTCTGGCCTGCCGCGATCATGTCGCCGACGCGGACGAATGGCTCTTCACCGGGGCCGGGCGCCCCGTAGTAGGTGCCGATCATCGGCGAGGTGACGATATAGCCGTTCACCGCAGCAGGTGACTCGTCACCCGCCTCCGCGTTCTCGACGGCAGCGAATATACCGTTCGCCGTCCCGCTGTTTTTCTGCATGCGCGGTGCGGAAAGAACGACGTGGACGCCATTCGCCTCGATTTCGATCTTGCCGAGGCCGTGCTCCGCCATCACTGCGGCGATGGCCGCGATATCGTCGGTCAGACCGGTGGGGAGGCCGCGTTCGTTGGTGCGTTCATCGCTCATCCGTTTGCTCGCTCGATGTAACTATTCGTCCGCGTATCCACTTTCAAATTGTCGCCCTCGTTGACGAAGAGCGGGACGTTGATCGTCAGCCCCGTCTCCAACTTCGCGGGCTTCACGGAGCCGGTTGCGGTGTCACCCTTGATGCCCGGTTCCGTCTCGGCGACCTTCAAGACGACCGTGGTCGGGATGATGACGTCAATCGGCTCGCCCGCGAAGGTTTGCATATCTACCGTATCGTTCTCGCGAATGTAATGGACGACGTTGCCGAGCGTTTCCGGCGTGAGAACGGGCTGCTCGTACGAGTCGGTGTCCATGAAGACGTAGTTGCCGTCCTCGTCGCGATACAGGAACTGCACCGTCCGCCGTTCGAGTTCCGCCACCGTGAAGCGCGTGCCGTTCTGGAAACTCTTTTCGGTCGTCGCGCCCGTGCGGAGATTGCGCACCGTGATCTTGATCGTCGCGCTGCCGCGCGCCGTCTTGATGTGCTGGTAATCCAGCACGCGGAGCAGCGCGCCCTCGAACTCGATGACGATGCCCTTTTTCAGCCCACCCGTGTCAATGACCATGCATCCCCCACGCGACGCGTCGCTTCTTCCATGACGCGCGAATGCAGCGCCGTCAGTATCGCGCACTGTACACGGCACGCTCGCTTTTGTACATCGGCTTTGCCTGAAATGCGCCCGGCTACCGGAGTCAGACGTCGAGCACGGGCGCATCGGTGAGGTTGATG
>JALYXG010000600.1 GCA_030947205.1 Chloroflexota bacterium | reverse complement strand
CGCGCTACCACTCCTTTTTCCGATGCATCATAGTGGCGGCGGACTCCAGCTTGCCGATCCTTGCCGCACCAGGCTGAAGCCCGCCGCCACCAAAAACAGATTCAGGGAAACATCGGGGACGCGCTAGGTTAGTGCCAGCGTTGTTGATGATTCGGCTTCGGCTCGCCACTCCGGCGCGCGGCGTGTGAGCAGCCCACCCCGACCGTCGGTGGTCAGCCAGATCACTTCGCCGTCTATCCAGCTGCGCTGGCCGTCCGGTAGCGTGACGGGCGCACGGAGATAATCGCCGACAGCGACGCGATCCGCATGGGCTGCGACCACCGCGAAGCCGACGCCCTGGGAACTCACGTCTTGGACCCAGAACTCGACGAGGCCGCGCCACTGCCGGACCGCGCTATGTACGACAGCGGTGCAGGGGCCGAGCCGGTACGGTGTGCGCGGAAATCGTCGCAAGGGCCGTCGGGTCATCGAAATGGGTGTTGCATCAACCACGAGCGACTCCGCTGTCCATGCGCGCACGCGTAGCACAAATACGCACGAGGCCCCCTTAACGATTGTGAGTAAACGCACCTCGGTCGGCGATGCGGTCGCCGCAGATTCCGGTGATGGATAGACGTGAAAACTGAGCGGTTGCGATTCGCCGCCTTCATCGAGCGGTTGATCGAGTTCCGCAGCGAGCGATACCGTTTGATCGCCGAACCCATAATCGAGAATACAGGCACGATTGGAGAGATCTTGCCACCACGCCGCCGAAATCGAGTCGCTTTTCGCCACGGACCTACTCTTTTCGTTCCGCCGTCCCGTTGCTCTCTACTACGTCATCGAACGATCCGTCCTACTTCTCTGAACGACGGAATGAACCAGACGTGACGGTCTCACTTATTATTGGCTATAATGTAATCTTTATCAAGAGTACCTCGTTTCCTCACGACGCCGATGGTTCTACTATGCGAGAATCGCCGATGTCCGTACGGGGGAATAATGAGCGTCGAGCGGGCAACAACCGAAACGCCAGAGCCGATGGCAAAAACGAGCGGGCAGGGAGAGCAAGGAGAGAAGTCAGCATGACGAAACCAAGGGGGACTCGGCAAACCGAGACACGCAGCGCGGAAAGCCGCCGTCTGGACGAGGCACGCGACGGGCAGGCGGCGTGGCGCCGCTGGGGGCCGTACCTTTCCGAGCGCCAGTGGGGCACTGTTCGCGAAGATTATTCGCCCGATGGCGCAGCGTGGGATTTCTTTCCGCACGACCATGCCCGGTCGCGCGCCTACCGTTGGGGCGAGGATGGCTTGCTCGGCATTTCGGACGACCGGGGGTTGCTTTGTTTCGGTCTCGCACTCTGGAACGAGGCCGACCCGATCCTTAAAGAACGATTGTTCGGCCTAACCGGGCCGGAAGGCAACCACGGAGAGGATGTCAAGGAACAGTACGTCTATCTCGATAGCACGCCGACGCATTCCTCGATGAAGGCGCTCTATCGCTACCCGCAACGCGCGTTCCCGTACGCCGATCTGGTTGCCGAAAACGCGGGGCGCGGCAAGGATGAACCGGAATACGAGTTGATTGACACGGGCGTATTCGACGACAATCGCTTCTTCGATGTCGTCGTCGAATACGCGAAGGCAGGCGCAGACGACACATACATCCGCATCAGCGCGACGAACTACGGCCCGGAGGCCGCGCCATTCCACCTCCTCCCGACGCTCTGGTTCCGCAATACCTGGTCGTGGGGGCGCGACGATAACCGCCCGCGCCTGTGCGCTGATGAAGACAACGAGGGCGATCCGTGCATCCACGCGACGCATGACGACCTTGGCGACTACCGGCTGGTATGCGCAGGCGAACCCGACCTGCTCTTTACCGAGAACGAGACCAACACCGAACGGCTGTGGGGCGGCGCGAATCGCTCGCTCTACACCAAAGACGGCATCAACGATGCAGTGCTGCATGGGCGCACCGCCGCCGTCAATCCCGCGCGCGAAGGGACCAAGGGCGCCGCGCACTATCGTTTCGTCGTCGCACCGGGCACGACCGAAACGGTGACGCTCCGCCTCGTCCGCGCCGATGGCGCGCAAGCGCTCGCAGACGCGGACGCGGTCTTCGCGGCCCGGCGCACCGAGGCCGATGCATTCTATCTCCCGCTCGCACCCGATGGCGCGACCGACGATCTGCGCGCCGTTCAGCGGCAGGCATTCGCCGGATTGCTTTGGAGCAAGCAGTTTTATTACTACGATGTCGGCATGTGGATGGAGGGCGACCCCGCCGGGCCTGCGCCGCCTGAATCGCGCAAGACGGGGCGCAATGACGGCTGGCAGCACCTCAACAATGCGGACATCATCTCGATGCCGGACAAATGGGAGTACCCGTGGTATGCCTCGTGGGACCTCGCCTTCCACTGTATCCCACTTGCCCTCGTGGATCCCGAGTTCGCGAAGTTGCAACTGACGCAACTGACTCGCGAGTGGTTCATGCACCCGAACGGCCAACTACCGGCGTACGAATGGGCATTCGCCGATGTCAACCCGCCCGTCCATGCGTGGGCGACGTGGCGCGTCTACAAGATTGACCGACGCATTACCGGGAAGGCGGATCGCGCGTTCCTCGAACGCATCTTCCAGAAGTTGCTATTGAACTTCACCTGGTGGGTCAACCGCAAGGATGCCGGCGGGCACAATGTCTTCCAGGGCGGTTTCCTCGGTCTCGACAACATCGGCGTCTTCGACCGCAGCACGCCACTGCCGACGGGCGGGCGAATCGAGCAGTCGGACGGCACCGCATGGATGGGAATGTACAGCCTGACGATGCTCATCATCGCGCTCGAACTAGCGCGCGAAAACCCCGTCTACGAGGATATGGCGACGAAGTTCTTCGAGCATTTCCTGTATATCGCGGGCGCGATGAACGACATCGCCGGCGCGGGGATCGCACTGTGGGATGAGCAGGACGAGTTTTTCTACGATGTCCTCCACTACCCCAACGGCGCGATGGAGCCGCTCAAGGTCCGCTCGCTCGTCGGCCTGATCCCGCTCCTCGCGGTCGAAACGATCGAGCCCGATCTGCTGGAAGCGATGCCGGAGTTCAACAGCCGGATGCAGTGGTTCCTCGAAAACCGGCCCGAACTCGCGCGGCTAGTTTCCCGCTGGGGCGAAGAGGGGATGGGCAAGCGCCACCTGCTCGCCCTCGTGCGCGGCCACCGGATGAAGCGGCTGCTGGCGCGGATGCTCGACCCCAACGAGTTCCTGAGCGACCACGGCGTGCGCTCGCTCAGTCGCTACCACCGCGACCATCCGTACATGATTGATGTGGGCGGTACGGCCTATTCCGTCCGCTACGACCCCGGCGACTCGACGAGCGGGCTGTTCGGCGGCAACTCCAACTGGCGCGGGCCGGTCTGGTTCCCAATCAATTACCTGCTGATCGAATCATTGCAGAAGTTTCACCACTACTACGGCGATGATTTCCGCATCGAATGCCCGACCGGCTCCGGCATCTTCCTCACACTCCGTGAGATCGCGGACGACCTGGCGCGCCGCCTCACCGGCCTCTTCATGCTGGACGAGCACGGCCACCGCCCCGCGCTCGGTGACAACCCGCGCATGACAAATGACCCGTCGTGGCAGCGGTATCCGCTCTTCTACGAGTACTTCCACGGCGACACCGGCGCGGGCGTCGGGGCGAGCCATCAGACGGGCTGGACGGCGCTCGTCGCCAAACTGATCGAGCAAGGGGCCGGAGAGGCACCGCATACTCCGGGCGCACAGTTCCGAGAGGCCGGGCATATCTGATACCCTGCATCGCGACGATGCCCGCACCGTGCCGCCTGAAGCGAGAGGAATACCGTATGCCGCCGACCACCATTGACCCCGAAGCCCTGCGCCTTGTCGCCGTGATCCGCGCCGAGCGACCGGAAGACGCCCTGTTCGCCGCACGCGCGATGGCGGCGGCGGGTGTCCGGGGGATCGAAATCACCTTCACCGTACCGGATGCCGCCGCGAGCATCCGCGAAGCGATTGCCGCCTTGCCGCCGGAGGTTGTCGTTGGCGCAGGGACCGTGCTGACGGAATCGCAGGCATTCGATGCGCTGCGTGCGGGCGCGCGATTCCTCGTCTCCCCCGTCTGCGACGAATGGCTAGTCAGACTCGGCCACGAGCATGGTGCGCTCGTCGCTATCGGCGGATTGACGCCGACGGAGATTGTCGCCGCCGCACGCGCCGGGGCCGACTACGTCAAGGTCTTTCCCGGCGAATCGCTCGGCGGCCCGGCCTACATCAAGCACCTGCGCGGGCCGCTACCGGACATCCCGCTGATGGTCACGGGCGGCGTGACGCGCGAGAATGCCGCCGCGTATCTCGCGGCAGGCGCGCAATCGGTCGGCCTCGGCGGCGATCTGATGCCGAAGGCGATGATCCGCGATCAGGATTTCGATGGCCTCGTGGCGCATGCGCGGGGCGTCGTCGCATCTGTCCTCGGCAGCGGTCGGCCTTCGTGACGATGATCGGCGACCCGGACGCACCGGCGGCGGCACCGGCAGGCGCGAACGGTCATCGCGCGACGAAGATCGTCGCCACCCTCGGCCCCGCGACGAGCGAGGAGGGCGTGCTCACCGCACTGATCCGCGCGGGCGTCAATGTCGTGCGGCTCAACTTCTCCCACGGCACGCACGACGAGCACGCAGTGTCGTGCGCGATGGTTCGCCGGATCGCGGAATCACTCGGTCGGTCGGTCGCCGTGATGCAGGATTTGCAGGGGCCGAAGATTCGCACGGGCACGCTCGTTGGTGGCGTGCCCGTCATGCTGCGCGATGACGCCACATTTCGCATCACTACGGAGCAAATCGAGGGTACGGCGAGCCGCGTGAGCACGACGTACCAAGACCTGCCGATGGATGTACAACCCGGCGACCGCATCCTGCTCGATGATGGGCGAATCGAACTGCGCGTCGCGGCAGTTGAGGATACGGATGTCGTGACTACCGTTGTCCACGGTGGCCTGCTCCGCGAGCACAAAGGAATCAACCTGCCCGGCGTCCGGGTTTCCGCGCCCGCGCTCACTGAGAAAGATTTGGCCGACCTCGCATTCGGCGTCGCGCTCGGCGTGGATTACGTCGCCCTTTCGTTCGTGCGGACACCGCATGATTTGCGGCTCGCGCGGGCGGCGCTCAAGCGACTGAACGCGACGACGCCACTGATCGCCAAAATCGAGAAGCCCGAGGCGCTCGACGACCTTCCGGGCATCATTGACGCGGCGGACGGCGTGATGGTCGCGCGCGGCGATCTCGGCGTCGAGTTGACACCCGAACGCGTGCCGTCGGCGCAAAAGCGGATCATCCGCCTCGCCAACGAGCGCGGCAAGGTCGTCATCACCGCGACACAGATGCTCGAATCCATGACGACAAACCCCGAGCCGACGCGCGCCGAGGCCTCGGACGTCTACAACGCGATCCTCGACGGCACGGACGCGGTGATGCTTTCGGGCGAGACCGCGATTGGCGCGTACCCCGTCCAGACCGTCCAGATGATGCAGCGGATCGCCGCACAGGCGGAGATCACGCTGCCCGACTGGCAGATTCGCAGCATCCGCAGCCGACAGACGGCCTCGCGCGCCATCGCGGAAGCGGCGGTGCGCCTCGCGTGCGATGTCCGCGCCTGCGCGCTCGTCGTCGTCACGCGCAGCGGCTACACCGCGCGACTCGTCTCCTCGCTCCGGCCGCCAATGCCGATCCTCGTTCTCACCGAGGACGTTGCCGTGTATCATAACCTCGCACTCTGGTGGGGACTCCAACCGCTGCACGGTCACTTCGCGCGCACGGCGGACGCGACGATTGCCGCGTTTGAGCAGACGCTGGTCGCCGAGGGCCACCTGTGCGAGAAGGACCTGGTCGTCATCGTCGGTTCGTCGCTGCGGATCACCGACGCGCGGATGAACGTCATCAAGCTGCATATGGTGGGGCGTCGGAACGGGAAAGAAGGTTAGTCATGCCGCGCGATTTACCGGTCGGGAACGGCTCGTTACTCATCAATTTCGACAGCACCGGGACGCTCCGCGATGTCTATTTCCCGCATGTCGGCCAGGAAAACCACACCGACGGGCGGCTCAATCGCTTCGGCGTCTGGGTCGCAAACGCCGATGGCACCGACGCGCGCTTCGCCTGGCTCAACGACGATGGCTGGAAGCGATCGCTCCGCTATCGGCTCGAAACGCTCGTTACCAATGTCAGCGCGCGACACGACGGCCTCGGGGTTGATTTGCATATCGAAGATGTCGTGGACTTCAACCGCAATGTCTACATCAAAAAAGTCGTCA
>JALYXG010000590.1 GCA_030947205.1 Chloroflexota bacterium | reverse complement strand
GTCCACGATGCGATCCGCATGGCGTCGTGGATCGGATCGAACCTGCTTAACATGACGGTGTTGACGCCGCCGACCGACCCGCACGGCATCGGCGCACAGGGAACGGGCGAGCGCATCTGCCAGGGCGGCAGCCGCGCCGCGACGGAGGCCGATTTCGCGACCACCGCCCGGTATTTGCAGGAGGCCGCCGCGCTCGCCGCCGATCTCGGCGTCGAAATTGCCATCGAGATGCACCAGCGTTCGATTGCGGACAATGCGTGGAGTTGCTTGCATCTGCTCGAACTCGTAGACAGGCCGAACGTCGGCATCAACCCCGACCTCGGCAACCTGTATTGGGCGTACGATGAGCCGGAAGAAAGCCTGGAGGCGTGCATCGTCGCCCTCGCGCCGCGCGCCAAATACTGGCACTGCAAATCGCTCCAGCGCACCCACGTTCCAGAGCATAACCGCGCCTATTTCCGGCGCGTACCGTTGCCGGAGGGGGAGATAGATTACCGCTTCGCGATCACCGCGATGGCCCGTGCGGGCTACGACGGCTATCTCGCCATCGAGGGCGTCCCGCTCGGCGACCAGTTGTACAACGACGCGCGCAGCCTCGCGTACTGCCAGCAGATCATCCACGAACTCGACGAAGTGGGACAATAGGCGGGATGCTGCTTCTCCGCGTTCTCGCCTTCGTGCTCGGTATCGCGCTCGTCGTGGCGACGCTGCGCTCGGCGATCCGCACATTCGTCCTGCCACGGAGCGCGAACGACCCGTTGACGCACTACATTTTTATCGTCACGAGCGTGCTTTTCTCGCCGTTCACATCGGCGCGGCGTCCGTATCCCGCGCGCGAGGCGGCGATGGCGATGTACGCGCCGGTCGGACTGCTTTCGCTGCCGGTCGTCTGGCTTTTTCTTGTGATGGTTGGCTATACCGGCCTGTACTGGGCGGTCGGCGCTGGGAGTGTGCGCGCCGCTTTTCTGATTAGTGGGTCTTCGCTCCTGACGCTTGGATTCGCCTCAGTGAGTACGCTGCCGCAGCACGCGCTCGTTTTCTCGGAAGCGGCGATTGGTTTGATCCTCGTTGCGCTCCTAATCGCGTATCTGCCGACGATGTACGGGGCATTTTCGCGGCGCGAACTGGCGGTGACGCTCCTGGAAGTGCGCGCCGGCAGCCCGCCCTCCGCTATCGAGATGATCGCGCGGTTCCATCGCCTGGGGCGGATCGAGCAACTGGGAGACCTCTGGCGCGCGTGGGAAACTTGGTTCGCCGAACTGGAGGAGACGCACACCTCGCTCGCCGCGCTCGCCTTTTTCCGCTCGCCGCAGCCCGATCATTCGTGGGTGACGGCGGCGGGTGCGATCCTCGATGGTGCGGCGATGACCATCTCGACGCTCGACGTGCCGCACGATCCCCAGGCGGATCTGTGCCTCCGCGCCGGGTTCCTCGCGCTCCGGCACATCGCGGACTACTTCGAAATCCCCTACGACGCCGCGCCCCAACCCGGCGACCCGATCAGCGTGACGCGCACGGAATACGACGCGGCAGTGGGGCGACTGGCGGCGGCGGGCGTGCCGCTCAAGCCAGATCGCGCGCAAGCATGGCGCGATTTCGCGGGGTGGCGCGTCAACTACGATTCGGTCCTGATCGCCGTCGCCGGGCTGATCAAAGCGCCGCCCGCCCCGTGGTCCTCCGACCGTGCGACTACCCCGCATATCAAGTGGGGCCGTCCGCACAACGGTGGCAAGCGGAAGAACGATTGAACCGCAGCGGCAGTGAGACAAGCCGCTCGCCGCGCCTGGACAACCACGCAAGCCTCTGCTACAACCAAGCCGATGGATTTGGGTGCGGGCGTCCACTCGCCGCCAATGCAGGGACTCAGTGTGCAGATACAGACGGCGTCAGCGGCGGAAACGGCACGAACATCTCCGGCCCCCCGTCGCGCGAATGACCGGCTTCACTTCCTCCGTATCATGCTGACACGGCCCACATTTTGGGCCTTTCTCGGGTCGCTCCTGCTCGCGGCGATCTTCGGGCGCGTCACGCTCCTGCACCTCGGCGGCGGGATTATGGGTGGGCGGGCAGACGGCTACGAGAACCTGTGGAACGACTACTGGGTCCGCACGGCGCTCTTCCATTTGCACCAGAACCCCTTCTTCTCCGGTTGGATCGAGTACCCGCTCGGCACGAGCCTACGCTTCCACACGCTCAACCCCTTCGGCGCGCTTCTTTCCCTGCCGGTCGCACCGCTGGTCGGCGGCATCGCGGCGATGAACCTCAAAATACTTTTCGCGCTCGTCTGCTGCACATTCTTCGCATACCTGCTTATCCGCGACCTGACGGGCAGCCCGCTCGCTTCCTTCGCCGGGGCGGCGGTGTACACCTACGCGAATGATCGGATGGTCCTCCACTACCTCACGGGCACGGAGAACTACCTGATGGGCGGGGCGATGTTTCCGCTGTATTGCTTCTTCCTGTTACGCGCCGCAAGCCGGCCTCGGTGGCGCGGCTATGCCGCCGCATCGGTCGCGACGCTGCTCGCACTTGCGCTGACGGACTGGCAATACACGCTCTTCGCGATCCTCTTCACGCTGCTCTTTTTCGTTGTTGCCGTGTTTCGGCTGCGTAACCCGCGTGCCATCGCCGCCCTGCTCGCGCGGCTCGGTCTCGTCG
>JALYXG010000559.1 GCA_030947205.1 Chloroflexota bacterium | reverse complement strand
GCGCGGAAAAGGATGCTGTCGTCCCGCTCGGACAGGGGCGGGCGGAACTCCCACGCACCGCGCTCCTTGAACCCGATGTGCTGAAAGAGATTGACGGGATCGGGCACGCGGTCGTAGCCGATGTCGTATTTCTGGAGCGCGATGGCGAGCGCGTCCCGCGTCGTCTGGTGCGAGGCAGTGACGCCACGTGTGATGTAGAACCGAGCATCGTCGGCGGGCAGAAGCAGGTCGTGCCGCCCGACGCCGTCCCGCACGACGGTCATTATCGCGTTGCCGAGGTTCGAGTAGAGCGTCTGGCCTTGCTGCAACATGATGCTGCCAGTGTGGGCAATCGTCTGGCTGGTGGAAAGATACTCTTCCATGTAGCCCATCCGAAAGGCGCAGAACGGCGCGGTCTGCCCGCCATTCGGGTCGGTCACCTGGATGTATTGCCCGCGAAGGACCTCCGTGGTGTCCGCCTCGCCGGGGTGGATCGTCAGGTAGGCGCGGGGAGCCTGCCCGGTGAAATCGGGGCTTTCGGTCGTCGTCATCGGCGGGGGCCGTCCTTTCGGGTTCGATTTCGATTTCGATTTCGATTGCGGGCAATCAGTGCGAGCATTTCGTAGATGACATTGGCGGCGAGCATCGCCGTCGTCTGGGTCGGATCGAATGCGGGCAGCACCTCGACGCAGTCCGCCGCGACGATCTCCAGCCCAACGAGGCCGCGCACCGCCAGTAGCGCCTCCCATGCGGTCGGGCCACCAACTTCCGGCGTACCGGTGCCGGGCGCGTAGGTCGGGTCAACGAAGTCTATGTCGTACGTCAGAAAGACCGGGCCGCTGCCGACAACGTCGCGGATCGCGGCGTGTGTCGCCTCCCAGCCTTGCCGCCGCACGTCCTCCATCGGCCAGAGGGTGAAGCCCATGTCGCGCGCGTCCTGATAATCAGACGGACCATAGAGCGAGCCGCGCATCCCGGCCTGAAACGAGCGGCGCGGGTCAATCAGCCCTTCTTCGACGGCGCGGCGGAAGGGCGTGCCGTGGTTGTACTTGCGTCCGAAGTATTCGTCCCATGTGTCCCCGTGCGAATCGAACTGGACGAGCGCGACCGGGCCATGCTTCGCCGCCACCGCCCGCAACTCCGCCAGCGTGATCGAGTGATCGCCACCGATGCCGATCGGGATCGCGCCCGCCGCGAGGATCGGCGCGATCCCCGCCGTAATCCGCGCGTAGGAGTCCTCGATGTATCCCGGCACAACCGATGTGTCGCCGTAATCCACGCACGACAGTTCCTCGAAGACCATCACGTCCACCGACGGATGGTAGGGCCGGAGCAACAGCGATCCGTCGCGCACCGCCGCCGGGCCAAACCGCGCGCCAACGCGGTAGGTCGTCGCTGTGTCGAACGGGATGCCGACAATCGCCACGTCCACGCCATCGAGATCGGTCACATGCGGCAGGCGCGCGAAGGTGCGGATTCCACCGAACCGGGGCGACTCCTGCGCGTCGCTCGGACGATAATGCGGCACGATACCACCCCTTCTCTCCAGCGTGGCCACACCCCTCATCATTCGCCGATTGTGGGCGCGCGCCGATGGGGTGTCAAGAGAAACGGAAGCCGATTGAACCGCAGAGGCGCAGAGGCGTAGAGGTCGCAAAGAGGAAAGAGTCTCTTTTTCTTTTTCCTTCAACGCTGCACTACCGGCGGTCGGAGCGCGGTGCTCGCCCGACATACCATTGACCGCGCCATTCGAAGAGTTGATTGGGTGTGAAATTATCGCTTTGAACAAAATCGTTGATGCCTTGTACGGCATCGGGATAGGGCCAGTCGGCGGCAACGATGAGAATGCCGGCGTGGATAGGATGGACGCCCCACGCAACACTCCAACGTTGCCACGCGCGATGAAGCAGCGCGAAATCATCCCCGTTCTTTGTCACCAGTACCCGATCATCCTCTGCGGCGGCGAATAGTTGCGCGTCGTCCGGTTCGTATTTCAATCCCAGTTCCTGGGAATGGACAACGTCATGCCCGAACTGACGCAGCAGCACGGCGAGTCTTCGGCCGACGCATTGGTCCAGGTGGAATCTTGCCACGGGCTAGGTGCGTTGAAAGGCAAGCGTGGGGGCGATCACCGCGTCGAGGGCATCCTTGTGCTGTCGGTAGTACAGGACCGCTGCCTCGACCGCAGCGGTGGGAATCTCGTAATCCTCGGCGGCCTGCCGGACATCCCAATCTACACCGATCAGATGGCCGATGAGCGCCCAGACTGGGATTCCCTCTTCGCGGAGGATCGCATAGTGCGCCCCGTGATGATGTGGGTCCGCGCCGATGTACTGTGCTATCGCTTGCTCGGCAATCGCCGCCATTTGTCATGCCCCTGTCAGCATCGCCGCTCCAGAGAAGTATACCCCGCTAGTGTACTACGGTATGCAAGAACGGTTGCACGCCCAACCATCTCCGGTCTCCTCTCGGCTTCGCTACGTTCCTCTGTGCCTCTGCGGTTTATTTGGTTCGATCGCGGAAGGCAGCGATCTGGGCGGCGTGCTCGCGTTTGTGGCCGTAGTAGGTGTAGACGATGAAGTCGTCCAGTGAGTACTCCATGCCGTACCACGGGAGTGTGCCGGTTTGCTGGAAGGTTTCGGCCGGGATTTGCGCCACCTGCGCGCGGACGCGCTCATGAGCGTCGTTGTATTCCGCGAGCACGTCTGTCGCGCTTTTGTTCGCGCGCATCTCGACCTGTGTGTCGTTAAAGCCGGGACCACGTTCACTCCACATCTGCATGTACGGGGTCGGTCCACCGCCCGTGAAGGCGCTCAACACCTCAATGAGCAACTGCTCGTACGAGGCGAGATGCGCGATCACCTCTTTTGTGGACCAGACGCCGCAGACACCGCTCGCCTCCCACGCCGCGTCGGGCAGGCCGTCAATCGTTTGAAGAATCGTGCCGTGACCGTACTTGAGAATGTCGCCTGCGTTCATTGTTTCTGCCTTTCTTCTTCAGTGCGACGGGCCGGGTCGTGCGCGGGTAGCACATCCGCGACCCATTCGCCGCGCTTCCAGTCCGGCACGGGTGTCTTGCTCCCTGCATGGGGGACAAAGTGCGACCGCTCGACAATCGCCATCTTGTGAATGTAGCGCGGGCAGGCCGGGAAGATTTGGCGTGCGCCGACTCGGACGATGAATTGCGCCTCCGGGTACTCCGCCATCAGTGGATCGTCCGCCGCGATGCTCGCCACGCCGTTGTAGCGCAGCCGCCACTGGTTCTCCCAATCCACGAAGAGTAGCCCGACGTTCGCATTGTGCAGCACATTGCCCATCGAGAGGTACATGCCATTGCCGTCGTAGTTAGGGAAGGCAATTGTTCGGTCGTCCACGACGCGCACGAAGCCGGGATCGCCGCCTTTGTACGAGCAGTTCGGGAAACCGAACTCGTCCGCTGTGGCGAGAAAGAACATCTCCATCCGCGCGATGAATGCTTTGTCGCCATCATCCAATACGTCGTGGATGATCTGTTCCTCCAGCCGGTCGGCCAGACGGCGCGTATCGAAGCGATCCTGAAAGTGGCGGTTGCCGTCGTGGAATACCCTGGACATCGTTTTCCCCCTTCGGCGGTACGGTCGGTTATTGATACGGTAATCAGTAGAACGGAGATACCTGGTCATCAGGTGAGGAAGTTCCCCGCCGTTGGGACCGGTTCTGCCTCCTCGACCGGGGCGCCGCGCCACGTCTGAACCGGCTGTGCGTTGACGATCAGTTGCAGGACTTCTGACCGCGCGTAATGGCCCGCGCCATCGAGCCATGCCTTCGCCTTGACGACCTCACGCAGGTCAATCTCCGCCGTGAGGATACCCTCCGCGCCTCGGAGCGGCCCCGCGAGCACCTCGCCGTGTGGGCCGATGATCTGGCTACCGCCGTCTACATCATCGGGCAAGTGGTCGCGCAGCGGGAAGTCGGCGGGGATCGCCGCGCGGTCAAGATAGCCGCACGCGGAGACGACGAACGCCTGCGCCTCGAAGGCGTGATGCCGAAGCGAGAAGTCCATGATATCAGTCAGCCCGCCGCCGTACCCCGGCCACGCCGCGACGTGGACCTGTTCGCCCTGCGCGATCAGGGCATACCGCGCGAGCGGCATCGCGTGCTCGAAGCAGATCAGGCCGCCGAGCCGTCCAAGATGCGTTGGCACGACACCGAGCGTGCTACCGTCGCCCTGGCCCCAGAAACAGCGCTCGATATACGTCGGCACGAGTTTGCGGTGCTTGCCGATCAGGCGACCGTCCGGGCCGAAGAAGAGGAGCGTATTGTACAACGTGCCGTTACCCGGCTCGCGCTCGTTG
>JALYXG010000527.1 GCA_030947205.1 Chloroflexota bacterium | reverse complement strand
CGACGAGCAGGCCGGGGAATGGCCCATCCCCGACCGGCACGCTGTAGTATCCGAAGATGCGGTACGGCCCGATGCTCGTCAGCCGCACATTGAAAACGGTCGAGAATTCCGAACTGCGTAACGCATTTCGCTCCATCTCGACCGCGAGCGGATAGTGCGCCAGTTCCGCATCCACCTCATCCCAGTACGTATCGAAATCCCCCGGTCGCTCCGTCATCAATTCACCTCACTGTCTAGCCGATTGAACCGCAAAGAGCGCAAAGGACGCAAAGAAGGGAAAAGAAAATTGGGAAAGGGTTGTCCTCTTTCTTCTTTCCCCCTTGTTTTTCTTTGCGATCTTTGCGTCCTTTGCCCCTTTGCGGTTCTCTCCGGTTTCATCCGACGGTCGGTTCCGCGTGGCGCATGTACGCGGCGGGTTTAAGTTGGGCGGCAAGCCAGGCTTCGACTTTCCGCATCTCCCAGTAGACGCCGGAATCATGGGCGCAGCGCGGGTACGCATGAATTTCCTTCGGGCAAGTCATCGCGTTGTAAAGCGCGTAGCCCGTTTCGGGCGGGCAGACATCGTCCGCGAGGCCGACATAGACGAGCATTGGCGCCTTGATCATCGGCGCGAAGTTGGTGCCGTCGAAGTAGTTGAACGTCGCACGCACCGCCTCGGCGCGCCCCGGGTAGAGACGCAGGTAATCGTTGATCTCTTCGTACGGCCATGAATGTGTCAGATGCGCGGCGTCCATGAAGCCGCAGAGATATGGCGCACCCGCCGCCCCGACCGTGATTACGTCGCTCCGCAGGGCGGCCGTCGTGACCGTCAGCGCGCCGCCCTGGCTGCTGCCGTGGACACCGATGCGGGTCGTATCCACTTCCGGGCGCGTCAACACGAAGTCCACGGCACGGGCGGCATCCACATAAAAGCCGCGATAGCCGTAGGTGTGCCGATCCACGGCATTGCTCATCAGGAGGCCCGGATAGCCGGGGTTGTACTGCGCATTCGATCGCAACTTGCCGCGCGGTGCGACGCCGACCGCCGCATAGCCCATCTTTGCCCACGATTTCGGCAGCGTCGGCTCGGAGATATAGCCGGGGACGATTAGGAGCGCGGGGTAGGGCGGCGGCAGGTACGACTCCTTCGGCACGCAGTACCACCCCGCGATGCGCAGATGGTCGAGGCTGTCGTAGTGGATTTCGTAGACATCCACCTCGTCGGTCGAGCGCATCGGCACATGCTTCATCGTCGGATTGAGCGGAATCTCGCCCACCTCCGCCATGATCGCCGCCCAGAATGCGTCGAAATCCGCCGGTCGCACCGTCGTCGTCCCATACCGTTCCGCTGATTTCCGTGGCTCCGGCATTTTCCCTCCTGGTTCTTCATGCGGGCTGACTGGAATCCGATCATACCGCAGTTGGTGGGCATGCGGAGTGCCGCGCCAAGAGTTTTCAGCACGGGCAATCCCATTCATCAGGGTGAAATGATGTCAGCGTGTAGCTCACCTTTCCGGACGATGTGCATGGTGGGCGCCGTCTACAAGAAGGGATTGTCCGGTCGTGAACTCAGTCTCCGGTAGGCAGAATAAGCGCACTGCCGCTGCGATGTCCTCTGCGCGCCGAGTACGGGGGGCACGGTTGGGCGCTCATGGCTCATCCCTTCAGCGCTCCCGCAGTCAATCCCTGTTCCAACCGTCGCTGGAAGAGCGCATAGACGGCAATCGTTGGGATCATCGTGATCGTCAATCCCGCGAACAGCGCGCTCCAATCGTTCTGGTATCCCTGTTGAATCGAGAGGAAGGCCAACCCCTGCGGCAGGACATAGTGGTTCCGGTCCGGGTTGAGGACGAGCGGGAGCAGGTACTGATTCCACTGGCCGAGGAAGTTGAAGATGCCGACCGTGATTAAGCCTGGTTGCGCCATCGGCAGCATGACGCGCCAGAAGATCGTGTAATCGGAGGCGCCATCAATGATTGCTGCCTCCGCGACTTCGGTGGGCAGGGTGCGAAAGAAGCCATGGAGGAAGAAAATGGAGAATGGCAGAGAATACGCCGTGTAGACGAGGATCAAGCCCTGATACGTGCCGAGCAAGTGAAGGTCCCGGACGAGAAAGAAGAGCGGCACGAGGGCGAGAAAAACGGGGAACATCAGCCCCGCGAGGAAGATGTAATAGAGGACACGATTGCCGCGAAATGGATAGCGCGCCAGCACGTATGCCGCCATGGAGGATACCACCAGCGTGAGCGTGACCGATCCCGCAACGACGATGATGCTGTTCCCGAAGTACCGGCCGATCGACGCCTGATTCCATGCCCGCGAGAAGTTGCTCCATTGCACCGATGTTGGGAGCTTCCACGGGCTGAAGAAGATCTCCTTGTCTGTCTTGAACGCAGTCATCACCATCCATGCGAGCGGAAAAACGACGAGCACCGCCCATGTCAGGAGAATCAGTTGAGAAACACCGGTAAAGAGTACGCTGCCCGCGTTGACGCGCCCACGCGCACGCGCGCGGCGAGCCGGTGCGGGGATGGCCTGAACTTCGGAGAGCGGTCGCGCCTCACTCGTACGCATACGTATACCTCGATCATTCGTTCAATACTCGATGCGTTCCCGCCGTGTCACTCGGAGCGTGAGGATGGAGAGCGCCAGCGTCAGGAAAAGCAGCGTCACGCCGATGGCGGTGGCGTAGCCAAATTCGCTCTTCCCGAACGCTTCGTCATACATATAGCGCGCGACGACATCTGAGGAGCGATTCGGCCCACCATTCGTCATGATCTGAATGAAGATGAAGAGATCGAGCGCGCCAATGCCGATGAAGATGAGCGCCGTCTGAACGTTATCCCACAGCAGCGGGAGCGTGATGCGCCAGAACGCGCTCCAGCGAGTCGCGCCGTCGAGCGTCGCCGCCTCGTAGTACGTCGTTGGGATCGACTGCATCCCGGCGATGAACAGGACCATGTAGAAACCCACCGCCTGCCAGACGATGACCGCCGCCACTGCCCAGAGCGCGGTTTTGGGGTCGCCAAGCCACGTTCGCCGCAGGCCCCCTTGCCCGGACGTCCGCAGGAAGCCGTTGAGGAGCCCAAGATTCGGGTGATAAATGAACTGCCAGAGGACGCTAATCGCGACGGCGGACATCACCTGCGGGAAGAAAAAGATCACCCGATAGGCATTCGCGCCCGGAACGCCGCGCCCGCCCTGTGTGAAGAGCGCCGCGAAAAGCATGGCGATACCGATAGTAATGATCGGCAACACGATGAGGAGCGCCCCGTTATGCTTGAGGGCGTTCCAGAAAAACCGGTCGTGCAGGAGTTTGTCGAAGTTCGCCAGCCCGACGAACTTCTTGTTCGCGGAGACTCCCCGCCACTGTGTCAGCGCGACGTAGAAAGACTGCGCGTACGGCCAGAGCACGAAGAGACCATAGAGGAGGATGGCAGGCGCGAGGAAGGGAACGATGAAGCGGTACTTATGCCGGTACATGGCGCTCCTCCGGGGAGCAGACAGTAGGCAGCAGTCAGCAGTCAGTGAACCCGGTCTCCTTCCTGACGACTGATTACTGCCTACCGGCTCCTACGCTTGGCGCGTGAACTTCTTGATGGAAGTATCCTTGGCGACGTCATCTGCCATCTTCTGAACCTTGTCAACGAAGTCCGCCGGTTTGATCTGCTTTGTCAGCATGGCGCCCATCTGGTCTTTCGCTTCGTCCTGTAACTTCTTGTACCACGTACCGTACTGGGCGACGAACACGTTCGATCCGGCAGCGGCGTTGGCGGATTGCACGGACTCGAACGCCGAGCCGAGTTTCAGGCCATCGGCGCTGCCTTGCACGACAGTGAGCGACTTCGTATTCTCAGAGAAGAAGCGCGCACCCTGCTTGGAGTAGAGAATGCGGAGGAACTCCTTACCGCCCGCGACATTCTTCCCCTTCGACGGGACAATGAAGCCCTCGCCGGCGGAGGACTGAATCGCCTCGAACGGCATTTTGTCGCTTGCGCTCAACGATGGTGTCGGCTTGACGACCATGTTGAAGTTGTCAGGCACCAACCCCTTCTCCTCGTTCTCCAGCCACGAGCCGCAGGGGATGAAGACGGCCTTATTCTTCAACCATTCAGCCTGCGATTCGGTGTGCGTCAAGCCTTCGGTACCGGAGAGGATATATCCCTTGTCCGCGAGTTGGTAAAGCGCCTCCACCGCGTTCTTTACCTCGGGTTGCCGCCACGCGTTCGGTTCGAGATTGTCGATCTTCGCGATTGCCTGGATGCCACCCTGCTTGTAGACCATCTGATCCATGACATTGGTCATGTACTGCGGATACTTGCCCTGATAGGTCCACGGTGCGGTACCCGTCGCCTTGATCTTCTCGCAGAGCGCGAGCATGTTGTCCCACGTCTTCGGGTATTCCCACCCGTTTTTCTTCATCAGCGCGTCGCTGTACCAGATGCCGTAGACGCTGAGGACGTAGTTGAGCACGAATTGTTTGCCGTCATAGACCCCATCCTGCTGCGAGTTCGGCAGGAGTGAATCCTTGAAGGTCTTGCCGGGCGCATCGAACGATGGCGCGCTCATCAGGTCCGCAAGGTCCGCGAGTTGCCCCTCAGCGACGAGGGCCGCAGTATCGAGGTTGCCCGCACCGGAGTTGTCGATGATGTCCGGTGGGCTGCCACCGACGAAGCGCGGCTGCAACTGCTCCGCGAGGCGCTGTATACCCTGGTGACCGACTTTTGCCTTGGGGAATGCCGCCGCGTAAATCTTCTCGGCATTGATGGCGTAATCGTCACCGTAGCCGCCTTTGAAAATTACGACATCGAGGGGGGCATCTTCCTTGACCTTCAGTGGGTTCTTCGCGTCGCCTGTCGGTAGGGTGACGGCGCTGGATGCGGGCGCGCCCGCGACGCTCGAACCTGTTGCCGTGGTTGCTGCGGGCGCCGCACCCGTTGTCGCCACCGGTGCGCTCGTACCCGAGGTCTTCGGCGCTTCCGTTGCCTTGCCGCCGCACGCCGCGAGGATCGCTGATCCTGCTGTGGCGCCCGCTACCGCGAGGAACCGCCGCCGAGACCACGATGCATGTCGCCGCTCATCTGCCATGCCAGGCTCCCTTCCTGTTGGGCATCGCCCTGCGTCCCCTGGAAATGCTCATCGGTACGGTAGCAGAAATATCAGTCCAAGCGTACGACGCGGGATTTATACACCACGCTCATCCTGATAGTCCTCTCGCGCGATTGTAAAACGCGCCCACACACTTTGCAACAAAAATGAAGTGCGCTGGATGAATCAGTGATAGATTGGTGATGACGCTAGGGAACGATCATCAGATTCGGGGGCATATCTGCCTATCTCCGCCTCCAGCCCCGCATCCGCCGGCGCGAAACTCAGCGCAGCAGATAAGGATCGAGCGCGTCGCGCAGGCCGTCGCCGATGAAGTTGATGGAAAGGACGGCGAGGGCGATCATGATGCCCGGCGGGATCCAGAGCCAGGGCATGGATTCGAGCACGGTCAGCGATTGCGCGTCCGTCAGCATGTTGCCCCAACTGGCCGTCGGTGGCTGCACGCCGAGGCCGAGGAAGGATAGCCCCGCTTCCAGCAAGATCGCCTGCGCGATGCCGAAGGTCGCCGCGACGATCACCGGCGCGAGAGCGTTCGGCAGGAGGTGCTTGAAAATAATTCGCGCGGGCGGTGCGCCGACCGTGCGGCTGGCGAGGATGAAATCGCGCTCCCGCAGCGAAAGAAAAAGGCCGCGGAGGATGCGCGCCATCGGCGGCCAGCCGAGTAAACCGATCACGAGCATCACATTGTAGATGTTCGGTCCGAGGATCGAGACGACGGTGATGATGATGATCAGCGACGGAAACGAGAGCACGATGTCCGCGAAGCGCATGATGACCGAGTCCACCCAGCCGCCGTAGTACCCGGCCAGCGCGCCGAGCAGCAGGCCGATGATCGTGTAAATCCCCACTGCGACGAGGCCGACGGAGAGTGAAACGCGACC
>JALYXG010000521.1 GCA_030947205.1 Chloroflexota bacterium | reverse complement strand
CGGAAAGACGCGACCAGGGACTGCACTGGTCGTGCTGGCGACGACGGCATCAAGCCCGCGCACGGCGCAGCCACTACGCCCGGTGGCTCCATCGTCACCCACCATAAAAGTGCGGCTGTAGTACTAGGCGGGATGAACCTCACCCCCGGCCCCTCTCCATCACGATGGAGAGGGGGCTGGGGGTGAGGTTCCCTTACGGGAAAATGCCGAGGGTTTGTGTCGCGTCCACAACACGCTTCACGGCAAGAACGAGGGCTGCGGTGCGCATGTTGATCTTGTGTTCCTGCGCGAGTTCGTAGACATCGTTGAAGGCGCGCACCATGATCGTTTGCAGGCGGCTGTTGACTTCATCCTCTGTCCAGGCGAAAGCCTGAAGCGCCTGTACCCACTCGAAATACGAGACCGTGACGCCACCGGCATTGGCGAAGATGTCCGGCAGGATCACCACGCCCTTGTCGTACAAAATCGTATCCGCCTCAGGCGTCGTGGGGCCGTTGGCTGCCTCGGCGATCAACCGTGCCGTGATCTTGTCGGCGTTCTGCTCGGTGATCTGCTTTTCCAGCGCGGCGGGAATCAGGATGTCGCAGGGCAGCACCAGCAACTCCGCGTTGGTCACGGCATCCGCCATCGGGTAGCCCTTCATGTTGCCATTTTCCGCCGAATAATGGCTGACGGCGGCGATGTCAAGTCCTTTGGAGTTGTAGATGCCGCCGGTAACGTCGGAGACACCGACGACGGTTGCTCCGGCAGCGGCGGCGAGGCGGGCGGCGACGGCGCCGACATTGCCGAAACCCTGCACGACGACGCGCGCGCCTTCGAGCGCCGTCCCGGTACGGCGACACGCCTCCTGGATAGCGAAGACGACGCCGCGCCCGGTCGCGTCATTGCGGCCCACCGAGCCACCGACATTGACCGGCTTACCCGTCACGACCCCCGGCACCGAGTGCCCGGCGTTCATCGAGTAGGTGTCGAGAATCCACGCCATGATCTGCGGCGTGGTGTTAACATCGGGGGCGGGGATGTCGCGGTCAGGGCCGATCAGCACGCTGATCTCGGCGGCGAAGCGGCGCGTCATGCGCTCCAATTCGGCCATGCTCAATTGCTTGGGATCAACGGTGATGCCGCCCTTGGCGCCACCGAAGGGGATATTGACGACGGCGCACTTCCACGTCATCCACATCGCGAGCGCGCGGACCTCGGCGATTTCGACATTCATGTGGTAGCGGAGTCCGCCCTTCGCCGGGCCACGGGCGATGTTGTGCTGCACGCGGTAGCCGGTGTAGACGTTGATCGAGCCGTCGTCCATTCTGACCGGAAAATTGACGACGAGTTCGCGCTTGCAGTGCGTGAGGATCGCGCGCCAGCCGGGGTCGAGGTCGAGGAGGTCAGCGGCGAGATGGAATTGCTCGACGGCGATGTCGTAGAGGCTGCGTCCCGGCTCGCCGATGGACGACTGCACCGCGCCATTGGTCGCAATAGCGGTGGGTGCGAGCTGTGTACCAACCATGTGAGGTGATCCCTCCCGATGATGCGTGCGACAAACTCCCCTCGGTTGCCACGCTCCGAACCGACCGAGGCCCGACGCCCCTTCGCGCGCCGGGGAAAGACCCAAAAATAAACCGGGAGGTCCTATCTCTCCCGGTCTATTGCTACGTTATTCAGGTGTCGCAAGCCGTTGTATCAATAACTCGCGTACCACCTGATTGTTCGCCGTGCCACGGCTCATTTTCATCACTTGCCCGACGAGCGCGTTGATCGCATTCGGGTTCTTGCGATAATCGGCAACCATTTTCGGATTCTCCGCGATGGCGCGTTCGATCATCCCCATGATTGCCGTCTGGTCATTCTGCTGCGCAAGCCCGCGCTCCGCAACAATCGCTTCGGCGCTTCGTTTCGTCTCGACTATCGCCACAAAGACCTCTTTGCCCGTGCTCCGTGAGATCGCACCGCGCTCGATCAGGTCCATCAGCCCGCCGACCGTAGCGGGTGAAGGGGCGTCCGCAAGCGTGAGGCCGCGCTCATTGTGGAGCGTCAGCCAGTCGTTGGTGACGAGTGCAGCAGCCAGCACGATCCGTTTCGGGTCGGTGGAACCGCCGAGGATTGTCTCGAAGTAATCGCCGATGTCGCGCGAGGCGCTCAGTGTCCGCGCGTCGCTCGGATGGAGGCCAAAGTCTCCCATGTAGCGGTGGCGGCGCGCGTCCGGCAGTTCGGGTAACGACGCGCGCGCTTCCTCGATGAAGTCGTCGGACAGCACGAGCGACGGCAAATCCGGCTCGGGGAAGTAGCGGTAATCGTCCGCGAACTCCTTGGTGCGCTGCGGCAAGGTGACGCCGCGTTCTTCCGACCAACCGCGCGTCTCCTGAATCAGCGTGCCGCCGACGCGCAAGACCTGCGCCTGCCGCTGCACCTCGTATTGGATCGCGCGGTACACGCCACGAAAGGAGTTGACGTTCTTGATCTCCACCTTCGCGCCGAATTCCTCCGTGCCGCGTGGTCGGAGCGAGATATTCGCGTCGCAGCGGAGCGCGCCCTCTTCCATGTTGCCCGTGGATGCGCCGATGTAGCGCAGGATGTCGCGCAGCGTTTCCAGATAGTAGCGCGCTTCCTCGGCGGAGCGCATGTCCGGCTCGCTAACGATTTCCAGCAAGGGCACGCCCGCGCGGTTGAGGTCCACGAGCGAATAGCCCGTCCCGTCGGCGTGCGTGCGATGCAGCGAGCGACCCGTGTCCTCCTCCATGTGGACGCGTGTGATGCCGACGCGCCGTTCGCCTTGCTCGGTCATCACGACGACGAATCCACCCCGGCTGAGGGGCAGATCGTACTGCGAAATCTGGTAGCCCTTTGGCAGATCGGGGTAGGTGTAGTTCTTCCGGTCGAATCTGCTTTCCGGCTGCACCTCGCTGTGCAACGCGAGCGCAACGCGTACCGCCTGCCGCACCGCCGCGCGGTTGATCACCGGCAGTACGCCCGGCATGCCCATGCAGATGGGGCAGACGTTCGCGTTCGGCTCGCCCGCGAAGGCCGCCGCCCTGCACCCGCAGAACATCTTGCTATTGGTGATGAGTTGCGCGTGGATTTCGAGGCCGACGACGGTTTCGAACTCGATGGCCGGTGCAACCGTACTCGCAACCACGGATCCCTCTTTCATCACATTACCCGCTCATGCGGATGGTTGCATATCGTTGATTTCAGCATACCACCCCACGCCGACCACTTCAACCATGCGCTTCGCTCGCCGCTCTGGTATCGTACGTGCATGGCGACGTTTGCTCCAGATTACGATGTCATTATCGCGGGCGCTTCGTATGCGGGGCTGACGGCCGCGCGGCATTTGAAGTACCACGGCGAGCGGGTGCTCCTACTCGACGAACACGCCATCGGCGCGGTGCGTCACTCGGCGTGCGCCGTGCCTACCCGGACACTCGCGGATGTCGGCGGCCTTTCGAGCAGCCTTCAGGAGACCGAGTGGGGCGTGATTCACACGAAACTAAACAGCGTCCGCTATCGCTCTCCGGAGCCGTGGACGATTTTCGATCACCACGCCGTCTGCGCCGCGCTCCGCGATCAGGCGCCGGATGTCCCGTTCCTCCAGACACGCATCTCAAAATTCGACGGTCAAACAGTGACGACGGACAAAGGCCCGATCCGGGCGCGCTACTTCCTCGACGCGACCGGCTGGCGCGCGGCGCTCGCCTCCGCGCTGCACCCCGGTTTTGTGGATCGCGGCCGCCTGACGATCGGCATGGAAGTGACCGTCCCGCATCGCACCGATGCAATGCACATTTACGTGAATCAGGAAATCATCCGCTGGGGATACGGCTGGATCTTTCCCTGCGGCGACGAAGCGCGCGTCGGATTGGGCGCGTTCGACAATCAGAAGGGGGTACCCGAATTGCTGCGCGCCTTCCTGCGCCGCCTCGGCATGCCCGATGATCTGCGGGGCCTCGAACGCACCGGCGGTTTCCTCCCGTGGCAGCAGCGCCCGTCGGCGCTTGACAACGTCTGGCTGCTCGGCGACGCGGCGGGGCATTGCCTGCCGCTGACGGGCGAAGGCATCCGCTTCGCTTTCCAGGACGGCGATACGGCGGGTCGCCTGCTCAATCGCGTCCTCTCGGGGTGCGGTGACTGGGCAACCGCCAGCATCGCGTACGTTGATACGGTTGAGCGACATCGCGTGCGGATCGGCACGTTCACGCATTTGCAGAACTTCGTGCGGCATGTTCCCAATGCGGCATTCGCCCCCATGGCGTGGCTCCTCGCCCGTCACATGGTGCGCAGGCGGGGCTTGGCGCGCTACATGAGTTGGGAACACGACGCGATCTCCCCCGCGCCATGATGCACGCGGCAAAGGCGAGAACACATATCCCTATAAGCCATACAGGGCATGCTTTGTGACATGCAGGCTGACCGTCGTCGTGCCGACGTATAACGGCCTACGCTATCTCGTGCCATGCCTCGATGCGCTCCACGCGCAAACATACCAGCCGTTCCGCGTCGTCGTCGTGGACGACGGCAGCACCGATGGTACGGCCAGTGTCCTGGCATCGCGGTATCCCGAAGTCGGTCTCATCCGCTTCGCGACAAATGGGGGATTGGCCTGTGCCCAGAACGCGGGATTCGCAGCAACCGATACCGAGTTTGTCGCCTTCCTGAACAACGATACCGAAGCCGATCCGGCATGGCTGGAACGCCTCATCGCCGCTGCCGACGCCCATCCGCGTGCGTGGGCCGTCGCGGGTAAACTGCGCCTCTGGGATCGTCGGACGATCCTTCACGCGGCGGGCGACGGGTTCGGCACAGACGGTGTCCCGCGCAATCTCGGCGTCTGGGAGCAGGACGACGGTCAGTGGGACGGCGGTCGGTGGATCTGGGGGCCGCAGGGGGGCGCAGCGCTCTATCGCCGCTCGGCGCTCCTTGCATTGAGCGACGACATGCTCGGCACTCCGTTCGACGAATCATTCTTCATGTATTGCGAGGATGTTGATCTCAACTGGCGCGCGCGTTTGGTGGGCTTCGAGACGGCATTCGCGTCGGACGCGGTGGTTTTTCACCATCTCAGCGCCACGGCGGGCGGCGCGCTCGCCTCCTACTACGTCGGGCGCAACATGCTCGCGGTGCTCATTAAAGATGTTCCAGGGGCAACCTTGAAGCGGTATGGGTGGCGGATGATGGAGGCACAGATGCGATTTGCGGGCGAAAGCGTCCGCCACTGCCGCGAGCCTGCCGCCCGCGCCCGCCTGCGCGGACAACTGGCAGTCGTCGCGATGCTGCCGCGATTGTTGCGCCAACGTCGTCAGGTCGCAGCACGGAGAACGGCATCAATCGCGACGCTCGATGTCCTGCTCTATGCGCCTGAGCGGGAGTATGCGAGAATCCCAGCGCACGGTCGTCGTGGCGACGGCTGAACGGGTGGCGAGTCAACCGGGGGGCTTTGCGCGGCATGCGGTCAGATGAGAAACAAACGTCGGACCTGCTTCCGCACTTGAGTATTGTCATCCCGGCTTACAACGAGGCGACGCGCCTGCCCGACACGCTCCGTGCCGTGCTGACGTTCATGGCCGCGCAGCCGTTTCCGTCCGAGTTGATTGTCGTGGACGACGGCAGCAGCGATGAGACGGCGGCAGTCGCATCAAGGGCAATCCCCTGCGGGAGCGGTCGCGTACTCCGCGAGCCGCATCGCGGCAAGGGCGCGTCGGTGCGCGCTGGGATGCTGGCGGCGCGTGGGGTGAATGTCCTCTTCACCGACGCCGATCTCGCGGTGCCGATCACCGAGGTCACCCACCTCCTCGCCGTGTCGGAGAATGGGTATGGTGTCGTGATCGGCTCCCGCGAAGGGGTGGGTGCGACGCGCGAAGGGGAGCCGGTTTTTCGACACATCATGGGCCGGGTGTTCAACTGGTTCGTGCGGGTGATCGCGGTACCGGGGATCAATGATACGCAGTGCGGCTTCAAACTCTTCCGTGCCGCAGCCGTCGCGGCGATTGTCCCGAGGCTGCGTCTGTATGGTGCTGACGCACCGGAAGTGCATGGCGCGCGCGTGACAGGGTTCGATGTCGAGGTGCTGGCAATTGCCCGGCGGCAGGGATTCCGCATCTACGAAGCGCCCGTCCAATGGCGCTACGGCGCGCAAAGCAAGGTGCGACCACTAGCGGATACATTCTGGAATTTGCGCGACGTACTGCGCGTGCGGGTCAATGACTGGCGGGGGTATTATCGGTGACAGCGACGACGACTGACGCAGCCAACGGCGGCGAAAAAGAAAATATCCTCGTCTGCGTCGCGTGGCCCTATGCGAGTGGCGCGCGCCACGTCGGGCACATGGCGGCGTATATCCCCAGTGATGTCTTTGCACGGTACCACCGGATGAAGGGCAACAATGTCCTGATGGTCTCCGGTTCCGACCAGCACGGCACACCGGTAACGCTCGTCGCGGATCGCGAAGGGAAGACGCCCGAGGAAGTCGCGCGGTACTATCACGGCGTCATCAAAGACGGTTTCGACCGGATGGGGATGATCTGGGAATGCTACACCGAAACCCACACCGACAACCATATTGCGGTCACGCAATCGGTCTTTAACAGCCTGCTCAATGCGGGGTATCTCTTTACCCAGACGACGGACCAGATGTTCGATCCCGTCGCGAACCGGTTCCTGCCGGATCGCTATGTCGAGGGGACGTGCCCGATTTGTGGCTACGCGGACGCGCGTGGCGATCAATGCGACAACTGTGGCAACACGCTCGACCCGGTTGACCTCATTAATCCGCGCTCGAAACTGACCCAGGCGACACCGGAGTTACGCGCGACCGAACATTTCTTTTTCGATCTGCCGCAGTTCTCCGAACGGCTGCTCGCGTGGATCGAAACGCACGACAACTGGCGGCCGAATGTGCGCCGGTTCACCGAGAACTGGGTGCGCGAAGGGCTGAAGCCGCGCGCGATCACCCGCGATCTCGATTGGGGCGTGCCGATCCCCGTGCCCGGCTTCGCGGAGAAGCGCATCTATGTCTGGTTCGACGCAGTGATCGGCTATCTGAGCGCGAGCATCGAGTGGGCGAACCGGCAGGGCAACCCGGAGGCGTGGCGCCAGTGGTGGACGCTGGACAAAGCGGGCAATGCGCCGAGCAAGGCGTTTTACTTCATCGGCAAGGACAACGTCCCGTTCCACACGATTATCTGGCCGGCGATCCTGCTCGGCGTCGGCGGGCTGACGCTCCCGTACGACGTGCCCGCCGTCGAGTACATGCTGCTCAACGACCAGAAGATCAGCACGAGCCGCGGCATCGTCATCACGCTGCCCGATTATCTCAGCCGGTATGACCCCGACCCGCTGCGATATTTCGTGATCGCCAGCTCGCCCGAGGCGCGCGACACCAGTTTCACCTGGTCCGAATTCTTCCGCCGTAACAACGACGAACTGGTCGCGACCTACGGCAACCTCGTTAACCGCGTGCTTTCGCTCACGCAGCGCTACGGCGGCGGCGCGGTGCCGGAGCCGGGGCCGCTCGACGACGACGACCGCGAGATGCTGGCGCGTGCTCGTGCCGCATTTCCGACAATAGGCACGATGATTGAAGGCGTGCATTTGAAGGACGCGATCAACGCGACTATGGCGCTCGCCGCCGAGTTCAATCGGTATCTGGAGCGCAAAAAACCGTGGGAGACGGGCAAAACTGATACCGAACGGACGAATACGACGCTCTTTGTCGCGCTGCAAGGGCTGAATGCGCTCCGCGTCCTGACCGCGCCGTTCATCCCGTTCTCCGCCCAGCAGGTCCACGAAATGCTCGGCTATACAGGCGGCGACCCCAACGGCGCGAATGGTGGCGTTGCCGACGAAGCGTGGGCGTATGACGACCTTGAACCCGGTCGTGCATTGCCGAAGCCGAAGCCGCTCTTCCGCAAATTGGATGATACCCAACTTGCGGAAGAAATCGAGCGGTTACGCGCGACCTTCGGCGAAGGGTAGCAGGTCGCAGACCGAGCCATTGCTCGTCGCGAGTAGACTGGCGGTATAGTCGAGATCGAGATCAAGGTCGAGCAGAAGTTCACCGATGACCGTCTCGC
>JALYXG010000486.1 GCA_030947205.1 Chloroflexota bacterium | reverse complement strand
GGTCAATGTAGGCGTTGATCGCGTGCGCGCCGCCGGCCATCAGCGCCCCGGCGAGCAGCGTGACGACGATCAGGCCGAACGACGGCACGCCCTTGGTGGCGACCAGCATCGCGCAGAGCGTCGTGATGAGCAGGAGCGGGATGACGCGTGGGCGGGTGAGTTTGAAGTAGAGCGATGCCAGGGACGGTTCGCGAGCGGGCGCCTCGGCAATCGCCTCCGCGCTGTCGCCGCCCATCCCGATGCCGGGGTCGCCCGTTGCCGCGGTGGCGCGGGCGCGGAAGGCAAACCCGGTCGTGAGGACGAGCGTCGCGAACAGGGCCGCCGCGTTGCCGATGTGCAGCGAGACGAGCCAGCCGGGCAGCAGGTTGACGACCTGCACGACACCGATCGTGATTTGCAGCAGGACCAGCCCGCAGGCGATCCCCGTCAACCGCGCGAAGAGCGGAAACGCCGCTTTGTTGCGCCGTGCCCGCAGAAAGAGTGGGATGAGAATCAGGGCGAGCGCATAGGCGAAGAGCCGATGTACCATCTGCACGGCGGTCGGGAAAAGCGTGCCGTCGAGCGGCACGAGCCGCCCGTTACACAAGGGCCACGTCGTGCAAGCCGCGCCCGCGTGCTGGCTCGTCGTGTACGCGCCGCTCAGGAGTACGCCGTAAGCGAAGAACGTCGCGCCGAGGGCGAGCAGGGGGAAGCGCTCGAACCCGACGAGCCGCGATCGGGGCGCGGGTAGCGGGCGTGGCACGGCATTGACGGTCAGGACGCCAAGCGTGGCGAGCAGGAGCATCGAGGTCGCGAGATGGGCCATCACGAGGCCGGATTTCAGATTGAACCAGACGACAATCGCGCCGAGCAGCGCCTGGGCGAAAAAGAGTGCGCCCGCGAGCAGCACGGAGCCAACGAGCCAGCGATTATCGCGCCGCGTGCGCAGGATGACGACGAGCAACCCGATCACGAGGCCGCCAATCAATCCGGCGATCAGGCGATGCATGTATTCGATCAGGACGGGCTGTTCCCAAAAGGGATAGACCTTGCCATTGCAGAGGGGCCAGTTGTCTGCGCAACCGAGGCCACTCTTGCTGAGGCGGACGACGCCACCCCAGAAGATTTGCGCCCATGCGGCGCCGAGGGTGGCGGCAGCGAGGATCGGCAGCGAAATCGCGAAGCGACGCGCGCGTTGCCCGCTCTCGCGATGCGCGGGGGATGTGAGCATGCTCATCCACACGCCCTTTCCGCACGGCAACGCAGTAACCGAATGCGGCGACGAGCGCGCACCGGCGTGTGGCGAATGTCCATGATTCCCTCCGTGACCAGCCGATTGTGTCGCTGGCCTGTTGTTGATCGGCGGCGACCAACGATCCCCAAACAGGACGTTTACGGATGCGACCGGCATGCGCCGTTGCGTGCCATCGCAAGGAAAAGTGTGCGCCCATCGCCCGGCGCTGTCAACCCGGTCCAGTAGTCAGCAGTCAGTGGACAGTAGTCAGACGAGGGACGCGACCCAGCCGTGATGCGAAGCCGTATTCGGACACAACTGACTACTGACTGCTGACTACTGACTGGGTCGTTGGCTCCTTCTCGCTGAACCAGTCGTAGAAGAGTTTGCTCATGATCGCGAGGTAGACCATATTGCCCGGTACCCACATGATCGCGCCACCGGCCTGCTGGTCTACCAATGGGGAGATGCTGCCGAGACGGAGTGCGCCTGCGTACACACCGTAGAAGGCGTGCGGCGCGAAGACGAGTACCGCGCCGAGGACGACATTCGGCTGGCAACTCAAGGCGAGGTAGCCGACCTTGTTCGCACGGGAAAGGCGCGGTAACTCCGGCAGCGGGCTGTAGACCGGCCACCAGAAAAGAATCGCTGTCGCGAGGAAGCAGAAATGCTCCAATGCGTGGATACGCGCGTCCAGTACGGCAGCATTGTACAAGGACGGAATGTGCCAAATCAGGAATGCGCCGGTGGAAATGAGCCACGCCGCGCCGGGGTTGACGAGTGCGCGCATCACCGCGAAGAGCACGGGCTTCCGCGTCAGCGGGTGGAGAAAGGCGGCGGGCGTGCCCAAAAGCAGCAGCGGCGGCACGGCGAGGATCAGGAGCAGGTGCTGGATCATATGCACCCAGAAGGCATTGTCCGCATACGTGTCAATCGGCGACTGGAGCGCGACGAAGATCACGAACAGGCCACCGAGGAAGTACCACATCTGCTTCGGCGTCACCGCCTCCGGGTCGCGCTGCTCGATGATCCCCGTGCCATAGAAGTACGCCGCGCCGATCAGGATCAGCGCCAGCCAGATCAGCGGATTGAACTGGAAAATGCCCGGTCCGCCCCCGCCGTGCGCCGAAACCGCCGTCGGCACGAGCGCGGCGATCCCGACAAGCAGATAAAGCGGCCAGCGGCGAAAACAATGTGCAGAATAATCGAAATCGAGATCGGAATCGGAATCGGGTGGAAGATATGATGACATGAATTGTCCTCACTGACATTCGCTTCGCGGATCACAGCGCCATTGATGCGACCCAGCGCCGCCAGTATAGTCCTGCCTGCACGAAGCGTCCACGCGACTGCGCGGTCACGAAGCGCCGTC
>JALYXG010000264.1 GCA_030947205.1 Chloroflexota bacterium | reverse complement strand
GCGGCGGAGCGACACCTGAGCGCGCACGGGCGGGCGCGCACCGCCCTTTGCGCCGTCGAATTGCGTTGCCCGGAGCCGTACACGGTGAGCGGATTCGGCGCCTTCAACCAGGATTACCGCGCGCTGCTGATGGAGTGGGGCGTCTTTGTGGAGGGCCAGAATCCCATCGCGCGCAGCAATATCGCGCCGAGCGTCAACCCACCCACCGAAACCCTGCTTTACGCCTTCTCGTATACCGCGCCGACGACGGAGCGTGGGCAAACGTTCGTCGTCTCCGGCGCGCCCGAAAAGGCGACGGTGCGACCCGGCGAAACCTCGCCCGACGCGCTGCAGGAGAAGACCGGGAGCGTCATGCTGGCGATGCAGGCGAGTCTCGCGGCCTTGGAAACGGATTGGGCCGCCGTGACCGCCCTCAACCTGTACACCGAGCACGACCTCCACGCCTTCCTGCCTGCGGAAATCCTCGCGGCGATGGGCCCTGCGGTAGCGCACGGTATCCACTGGTACTACAGTCGCCCGCCCGTCATTGGCTTGGAAGTCGAGGCCGATGTGCGGGCCGTCCGGCAGGAACTCCGGCTGTATTGACCGAAAGGGAAGTCCAATGATAAACGTACAAGCGCAGGTACAGTCATGCCTCGATGATCTCGTTGGGCGCGGTGTCGAGCGCGGGCTGCAAGTTGCGGCCTATCTCGATGGTGAGCGCGTTGTGGATGCGTGGGCGGGGATCGCGGATCCGGCGACTGGCAGGCCGGTGGATGGCGAAACACTCTTCACCGTCTTTTCTTGCACAAAGGGTGTGACCGCGACCGTCATCCATCAACTGGCGGAGCGTGGCATCCTCGACTACGACGCGCCGGTGGCATCGTACTGGCCGGAATTCGGCACGCACGGCAAGGAGCGCATCACCGTCCGCCACGTCCTCAGCCACACGGCGGGCGTCCCGCAGATGCCCGCAGGCGGGACACCGACCGACATGGCCGACTGGGACGGTGTCTGCCGCGCGATCGCCGATCTGACGCCGTTGTGGGAACCGGGGACGGCGACGGGCTATCACGGTCTCACCTACGGCTTCATCCTCGGTGAGGTGGCGCGGCGCGTGGATGGGCGTGCCATCGCGCAGATCGTGCAGGAGGACATTTGCCAACCGCTTGGCATCTCGTCGCTCTTCTTCGGCATCCCGGACGCGGCGGAGCCACGCGTCGCGCCCCTGGAGAATGACCGGACGATTGACGACGCGCCCGCCCCCCCGCTGGACTCCTACTTCGAGCGCGCGATGCCCGGATTGCGCTTTTCGAATGTCTCGTTCAATCTCCCCGCACTTCGCCGCGCCTCGATCCCGGCGGCGGGAGGCATTATGAATGCGCGGGCGCTGGCACAGCACTATGCGGCGCTTGTTGGCGATGGGGTGCAAGGAGTCCGACTGCTGACACCGAATCGGGTGGAGATTGCTACCACGCTGCAATCAGGGGCGGACGATTTGGTCACCGGGATGCCGGGCCGCAAAGCGCTCGGCTACACCCTCGGTGGCCCGCTTTCGCCGTTCAGCGAGCGCATCACGGCATTTGGGCATGGCGGCTACGGTGGCGCGACCGGCTTCGCCGATCCGCAGCATAAACTCGCGTTTGCGCTGGCGAAGAACCGCCTCGCCTTCACCGCGCCTGACGAGAGCGCCGCGAATCTCGTGGCACGCGCGCTCCGCACCGCGCTCGGCATCCCGGAAGCCGACTGAACGCGGCGATTGCCTCGTTCCGGCAGTGCCCGTTATTCGATGGGTTGCGCGCCATCAGCCGCCGCGCGCCGCGCCTGCCGCTCCAGATGCCCCTGACCCCATTTGGTCAGACGGCACTGGAGCGGATTCTGGACGGTGCATTCGACGAGACCCTGCCGCTCCATCTTGTCGAGGATGCGCTGCACCGCCACGAGCGGCACGCCGAGGCCGGGCGCGACCGTACCGACGTACGAATAGGCGCCATCCACCGGGCCGCAGGCCGCGAGGAGCGCGTCCGCGATCCGGCGAAACTCCTCGGTGGACGACATGCATCGCTCCCCTCGCCGCACACAGCGATCAGCTAATATGTATCCCGGCGATCGAGCCGTAGGACTTGCCGTTGATCGTCAGGACGATCTGCGCGTTCGTGCCGGGAATCGCGCCCGTCGTCACGAATGATACCTGCGCGACGCCCTTCTCGTCTGTCTTCCCATCCACCGAAACTGCGGCGATGCCCATTTCGAACTGAACATCCACATGGAACGGTGTGTTCGCGAGCGGCGCGCCGCCCTTGGTCAGTTTAATCGTCAGGTTCACCGGCGTATCCGGCTTCGGGTTCGACGGGGCGGCGAACGCGATGATGTCAATGTCGGTGTTCACCGGCGCGGGTGCGCTCGTCGCCGATGGCGCTGGCGGCGCGCCGCTCACGGCGGGGGCCGGGGCCGTGTTCCCCGCCGGGGCGGGGGTCGTGCCATTTGGGTAGCGCCATCCGTAGTACGCGCGCCCGATGTTGCCGTACTCCACCTTGAAGCCGGCGGGGTTGCTCGGCGTGTAGGTCAGCACGCGCCGCTCGAACCCCTGCATCAGCACGTCTTTCTGCGTGCCGCCGACCTTGACCGTCGCCCAGACCGGCTCGGTGATCGCGAGGCCGATGGCGGACAGACCACCGAAGTCGGGCGCATTGCGGAAATCCGCGAACGCCTTGGGGAGATTGTGCTTGGTCGTGTCGTCGAAGGCGGCGGTATTCGCCTGCGCGTCACCCTTCGTGTCGTACGTGCCGAACGAGCCCTCCGCCTTGTACTGCTTGGTGACGGGCTTGCCGTTGTTGTTCTGCTCCGCCGGTTGCACCTTCGCGAGATCGGCGTAGGTCGGGAACGTATTGTCCGTATCGCCCGCGACCGGCGCCTTTGCCGGGTCTTTCGGCGCGTACGTTGCATCCCCGTTCTGCTGCTTACCGGAGATCAGTTCGACGGTGAGCAGACCGGCCGTGACGGTGTTGCTGGCGCCGAGTTCCATCCGCCCCTTGTCGAAATACTGCACCACTCGCTTGCCGCCCTGCGCCTCCTTATAATCTTCCGCAATGCCATCGGTGAACGGTGACGGCCCCCAGACGTAGGTCTTACCACCGGGATTGGCGTCCGTCTTCGACCAGAGCGCATTAAACGCCGGATGCGCGAATCCGGCCGCCGAGAGTGACGGGAGGACGAGCACAAGCGAGAGCAGCACCCCAAGCGCTATCCCACCACCCGTGAGCCGCACATTTCTTCGCACCATGGAAACTCCTTCCACATCAAAACCGCACTACCGGCCCCACCCCGAGGGGTCATGACCCGGCGGGCAGTGTAGTCACATCCGCTTCGCAATGCAAAGAATGGGTGCGGGTATTCTTCTCAATCAGCAGGCGCGCCTTCCGAGACGCGAGTGGGGACTGGCACGGCGAGGCCCGCCGCGCCGAGTTCGCTGATCGTCGCTTCGGCACAGAAGCGGTGCAGATTCGCCGTCCCGAATCCACAGACTACTGTTGGGAGGAGCAGTAGCGCCACCGGTAGTAATGCTGCCCAACATTGCCCATCTCCACTTGATAGTCGGGTGGATTGTCGGGGGTGTAGGTGAGCGCACGTCGTTGGAAAATCTGCACAAGCACATGCTTCGCCACGCCATCCACCTTGACGTCGGCCCAGAATGGCTCGGTGATGGCGTAGCCGATCGTCGCGAGCCCCGCACGATCGCGGTACGTCGCGAACGCCGTCGAGACGTTGTGGCTCGTTGAATCATCGTATGCCGCGATCGTCGCCTGCGGATAGTTTGCGCCATCGCCGTATCGAGAAATGGTGCGGGAATACCCGATGCTCCGGATGAGGACCGTCGCACGTGTCGTCGGCGCACCGAGCGCCGGGGTTACATTATCGCGGATTTCCTTAATACCATTGATCTGCCCATAGGTCACGCCGGTGAAATCGTCGAGGTCGCCAGCGATCGCTAAACCGGACGGATACCGCTGCTGGAATCTCTGGTCGCCGAGTTGCAGATTTCCCGTCAACAGTTCGGTCGCCAGCAAGCCATTCGTCACGGCATCGGTTGCCGGGTCGTTCAACTCCATGCGTCCCTTATCGAAATACTGTACGAGTCGCTGGCCGCCCGGCGCTTCGACATAAGGTTCCTGGCGTCCGTCGGTCACCGTCGGCCCCCAGAAATTCGGCGTAATCGCCTCGCGCTGCCGCCATTGCGACTGAAAACCGGTCCCGGCGAAGGCGCTGTTCGGTGTAAACGGTGAGCAGGTAGTCGGCGATGCGTTCGGGGTGGCAGACGCTGTCGTGCTCGCTCCGGGACTGGCAGCAGAGGATATGATTGCCGTCGGATCCCAGTGGATAATTGTATTGGTGGCGGTCGTGACCCAGAGTTTCCCATCCGACCCCGCAGTGATGAACTGCGCATCCCCGAAACCTGATAGCAGTGCGTACGAAGTGAAAGCGCCCATCGTCGTAATTCGCCCCACTTGCGGGTTACTGAAGTTGATATACCAGAGATTACCATCCCGCCCCCTCGCAATTCCGTTGGGCGGACCAGGGGCATTGAACTGCGTGAGGACGCCTGCTGGAGTGATACGATAGATATATTGGCACGACGTTGGGCGGCACGAGGACCATTGTGCGCCCCAGAAATTGTTGTCCGGCCCGACGATAATTTGATACGCGTTTGCATATCCGGT
>JALYXG010000477.1 GCA_030947205.1 Chloroflexota bacterium | reverse complement strand
GCGGCGCTGTTCGCGGTCAGCGAGACGCTCGGTAGCGGTTCGACGGCATTCTATACTTTCAATCCGGCGGACAGCGCCATCGTCATGACGCACGCGACGATTGGCGCGGTGCTGGCGCGCGAGGTGATTGCCTCGCATCACCTGGAGGATGCCAGCGTTGCGTCGCGCACGCTGCGCGACCGAGCGCCGGTTATCATTCCAGACTACGCGCCATCTGATGAGGTGCGCGCTGCCCTCGGTGCAATCGGCATCGCCTCGCCTTTCAGTCTCGTCTCCTTCCCGGTGACGATGGGTGATCTCCGGTTCGGGGTTATTCAAGCGATCAATGCCGCGTCGCGCTACGTCGGAGAGGATGCACCGGCGGCGCTCGAAGAGATCGGCGTCCTGTTCGGGGCGGCCCTCGCCAGCGCCCACCGGCGGACCGAACTCGCGACGTTAGGCGAGACGCTGGCACAGGTCAACCGGTCGCTCGATCTCAAGGCGACGCTGACCGCGATCCTGCGCGGGCTGATGGCGCTCGTCCCGTGTGTTTCGTGCTCGATCTATCTGGATGGCCTCGCGCCGGACGCACTTGTGCAGGTCGCTGCGCGCACCGAGGGCCACGGCGAGTTCTATCCGACCACACAGCCCCGCCCCTACGACAGCAGCCTCACCGGCTGGGTGTACCGGCATCGCCAGTCGGTCAATGTACCCGATCTGTTCGCGGACGCGCGCGTCCTTCGCAGCGGGCCGGACGCGCTGCCGGCGGCGACAAGCGTGCGCAGTTATTTGATGCTGCCGCTCATGATCGGTGATGGCCCGGTCGGTGTGCTCGTCGCATCGCGTCGCAACACGCATGCCTTCACTGACGACGATCTGCGGATCGTCGAGCGGTTCAGCCCGCTGGCCGCTCAGGCGGTGGTCAACGCACGCCTGTATACAGAGGCGAAGGATGCCCGCCAGCGGTCCGAGACGTTGCTCGAAGACATGGCCGACGCGATCATCCGCATGGATCGGAACAGCGTCGTCACTGGCTGGAACAAGGGCGCGGAACGGCTGTTCGGCTATACGGCGGCGGAAGCGCTCAACAACCATCCGCCGCTCGTCCCGCTCGACAGATACCCGGAGACGGTGGGGCTTTGGGGGCGTGTGCTCGACAATGGCGAGAGTTTCACGCACATCGAGAACCGGCAGAGACACAAAGACGGCCAGTGGCTCGATACGCTCGTCTCGCTTTCGCCGTGGCGGGAGCGAGGCGAGATCGTCGGGGCCATCGCTGTCGTGCGGGACATCACCGCACGCAAGAAATTGGAGGACGAACTAGCGCAACGCGTGGCGGACGGCGCGCGGCGCGAGCGCGACAAGGCATTCGTTGCGGCGGTGGCGCAAGCCTGCAACTCCGCCGCCTCGGGGCCGGCCACATTGCAAACGCTCGCGGATCTCGCCGCGCAGTGGGCGGATACCGCCGCAGTGACGACGTTCGACCCCGATGATACCTCGCTCGCCGCGTACGCCTCACAGACGCCCGAGGAGGACGTGGCAATTCGGCGCATTCTCGAAAAACGTGTCGAGCGACCACCAGAGATCGTGCTCGAAAACGAGGTGATCCGCGCCAATATGTCGAAGTTGCGCGATCTGCGCGACGGCAAACTCCGCACGCCACTTGGGCAAGCGGGCTGGGCGCGGGGCTATCACACAATTGCCTCGGTGCCGATCCGATCGGTCGGCCAGATCGTCGGCGTGCTGAGTGTCGCGGCGCGCGCCGATACGCCGCCGCTGGATGCGCAATCCGTCGCGACGCTCGAACTTGTCGCCGAGCAGGCGGGTCTGGCAATCGCGCGGGAGCGACTGAACCGTCAGGTGACAGCGCAGATGACAACCTTGCAGCGGCGCGAGCGCGACACGGCCTATGTCGCGGCGGTGGCGCAGGCGTGCAACTCGGCGGGGGATGGCCCGGCGATCTTGCAGGCGCTCGCCGATCTTTCCGCCGACTGGGTGGACGACGCGCGCGTGATCACCTTCCAGGAGGGGCGGCAAACGCTCGCTGCCTATGCCACTCGCACGCCCGAAGCAGATGCTAACATCCGCAGGCTGCTGATCGAAACCTATGGTGCCGGTTTGCGCGCGATGTCCGCAGTCGAGGCGGCGCGCGAAGGGTACACGCCGGTGATCGAGGACCTCCGCGTCCTGCCGATGACGCCGCTGCTCGGCGCATGCCTCGCGCGGGGGTACCACTCCAAGGTGTTCATGCCGATCCGTGCGGAAGGGGCGGTGGTCGGCGTGCTGGTCGCAGGGGCGCGGGACGGCACGCCGCTCTTCGACGCGCAATCCTTGACGATGCTCGAACTCGTCGCGGAGCAGGCGGGTCTGGCGATCACGAAGGACCGCTTGCTGCGGCAGGTGAAGGCGCAGGTGCGGGAGTTGGAGGAGGCGAACCGCCACAAGGACGATTTCCTCGCCTCCCTTTCGCACGAACTCCGTACGCCGCTTAACGCGATCCTCGGCTTCGGGCGACTGATCGCTGACGGCCTGATTGACGACCCGAATGAACTGCACGAGGCGGCGGAGGATATCGTCGCGAGCGGCGACCTGCTGCTCGCGCAGGTGAACGACCTGCTCGACATGGCGCGTGTTGGGGCGGGCCGGATGGTCGTTGGGTTGGACGCGGTGGATATCGCGGATGTTTGCCGCGGTTGCGAGCGCGTCCTGTCGCCGCTCGTCGCTGCGAAGCGGCAGACACTGGTGATTGGTGTGCCGCCGGAAACACCGCTCGTGCGGGCGGACGCGGCGCGCCTCGCCCAAGTCGTCCTGAACCTGCTGACAAACGCGCACAAGTTCACGCCCAAGGGCGGCTCAATTGCGGTCGCGGTGACGGCGAGCGACGCGACGGTCTCCCTTACCGTGCGTGATACGGGCATTGGCATCGCGCCCGAGTACGCCGCGCTGATCTTCGAGCCGTTCCGCCGTGTGGAGACGGGCTATGCGCGCTCGCAGAGCGGCACCGGCCTCGGCCTCGCACTTTCCCGCCGCCTCGTTGAACTGATGGGCGGCACTCTCACCCTCGACAGCTCCCCCGGCAAAGGCAGCACCTTCACCGTCACCCTCCCTGCCCTCCCTGTCCCGTCTCTCGTCTAAACGGAAACCGGGGAGAAGCCGGGGAGAACCGCGGAGACGCAGAGAACGCAGAGGCCACAGAGGAAAGAAAGAGATATGAAAGATTTGGGAATAATGCATTATTCTCTCTCGTCTTCTCTTTTACTCCCCTCTCTGCGATCTCTGCGTTTTCTGCGTCTCTGCGGTTTGCCCCGGCTTCTCCCCGCGTCTCACGGCGCCCAGAGGACGAAGACTTGGGCGGCGGCGCGGCGGGCGTCGCCGAAGATCGTTTCGAGGTCGGCGACGAACTGCTCCGGCGCGCGGAGGATGTCGCGCGTCGGGCGGGCAAGGCCGGGCCGCCGGACGATCCAGAAGTGGAAGCGCGGGCCGTGCGGCGACTCGGTCAGCAGGGTGCGCAAGGCAGGCAGCGCCGTCAGGATACGATCGCGCTCGGCGTCGGAGAAAAAGAGCGCTCCCTCTTCAATCCACGCCGGGTCAGTGTTCGGGCTGAGCATGGCGAGCCGTTCTTCCGCCGCCGCACCACCGAGCGTGATGAGGAGGTCCAGGAGCATCACAATGTCTGGCGCACTTTCACGGAAGGGTCGCGGGCGGGAGCGTAGCAGACCAAACGGCCCGCGCGGCGCCGGTTCCTCGGCAGGTTCATCGAGGAATTGGCGGACGAGGCCCGCCGCCTCGCGCACCGAGTAGGCGAGGTGCGCATATCGCTCGGTCGCCATCGCCTGCACGAGTACCCATGTCAGGTAGCCATTCCAATAGCCGGGCTGATTGCGCTCACTGAATGTCGCGTAAGTGGCGGCGAAGTCGGGCGCGACGCCCGTGCAGGCGTCGGGATCGGTGCGACACTGCGCGATGGTATCCCGCACGATCGCCGCTTGCGCCACCGCCCAGAGTTCGCTTGCCATCCGCCCCGCCTTCCCCGTATCAGCCCATGTCCCGCGCGCCATCCTACCGGGCAACGCGCGGACGGGCAAGGGGAGTGCGCCGTTGGGAATACAACGGCAGCGTAGGCTTATGAACCTTAGAATCTTAATTCGGCACGAGACACACAGGCTGGAAAGCCTGTGCTACCGGGAGCGTAGGCTTTCCCGCCTGCGTCCCCGGATTACCGATGCAGCCAGTTAAGGTTCATTAGCCTGCCTCTCTGGTGCAGGCTAAAGCCCGCCACCACCGGGTTGCTCTCGCGAACTGCGTCACTCCTATGAGAATCTTGCTCTCGGCTTGTCGCTCGTTCCGCGACGTTGCCATCCCCGCTGTCGTCGCCCAAGCGTATGTCGGCACGTCCGGCTCAGTCCTCAGTCCTTCCCTCTCTGTTGTGGAACCATCGCGCGCCGCCAGTCGTATCTTCTGCGGGGGCCTGTTATGATATGGATCGAGCGGAGGATGATATGACCGATATTGATGCACGAACGCGCTACCCAGGGGCTGCGCCCGCCCGCCGACCGAGCAGGCTGGATCGGATTCCCGGTTATCGCGGCTATCACGAGAAAGAAGCACGGCGCGATGCCGACGGTGCGCTCCGACGGATGCTCGCGCAGGATTACGCCGAGCAGCACGCGCGGTTGACCCGCGTACAGCAGACCTTGCTCGCCGCGCGCCGCCTCGACCAACTCGCGCCGGTGGATCAGGCCGCCGGGCGGCTCAATCACTTCATTGACCGCGTGCGCACCGCGACCTACGGCTACGCCGGGTTGCGGGAGAATGTGCAGGTGGACGAGCGCGCGCTCGATCAACTCTACCGGTTCGATCTCGCCCTCGCGGATGGCGTGGACGAGGTCGGCGCGAAAGTAGAGGCGATTGAGCGGGCCGCCGAAAGCGGTGATCTCCACGCGCCGCTCGCTGATCTCGACAGCACGGTGCGGGATTTGCAGGCGCGGTTCGACGCGCGCGCCGATGTTTTCCAGACCGGCCAACCGACGCAGAACACCAAACTCTTCGATGTCGTCAAAACGCCCGCGATGCTGCCGACGACAACAACCGAGCCGCTGCCATTCCTGAATCTCAACGACGCGGTGACGGCGGATGGGCAGGATTGGCTCGTCGCTGCGCGCACCCGCGTGGACGGCGCGACGCCATGGACGGACTACCTGCTGCGCGATGGCGAGATGACCAAATGGCTGATCGTGCCGGACGACGGGTCGCGACCGATCGCGCTGACTGAGCAGGTGGATTTCTGGACGCGCGTCCCGCCCGTCACGCCGCTCATCTACGGCGGGATCACCTATTCGCTCGTCGAGCAGCAGAGCGGCGCGGGCACGATCACCGGCGCGGCGGGCGAGCGGACGGGCAACGTCAACGCCTACATTTATTCGGGTGTGGACGGCGCGTATCTCGCCTTCCGCGATTGGGGGAGCGACCGCCAGGCCCTCGTCGGTCGGACGATGGACCGCAGCGACGTGGAATTTTATCCGCGACAGGCGGCAACGACAGGGCGATAATGGCGGGCGGGGGACATTTCGGTGGCGTAGGCTTCAGCCTGCGTCTCCGTGTAACACTCGCAGGTTAGGAAGCCCGCGCTGACGGATCAGGATGCAGGCTGAATCTGCCCAAAGGGTGCCCGGCTACCAGATTATGGAGAAGGAGACGAGAACTGATGGGAATTCTCGACCGGATGACACGGCTGATCCGCGCCAATGTCAATGACATGGTTGATCACGCCGAAGACCCCGCGAAGATGCTGGATCAGTTGATCCGGGAAATGAACGACCAGATTCACATGGCGCGCGGGCAGGTCGCGGCGATGATCGCGCAGGAAAAAGAACTGCAAATGGACTACGAGCAGTCCGCCAAACATGCGTCGGAGTGGGAACGCAAGGCGGAACTCGCGGTCACGCAGGGCAAGGACGACCTCGCGCGCGA
>JALYXG010000450.1 GCA_030947205.1 Chloroflexota bacterium | reverse complement strand
GGGCGGACGCCTACGAGTTGGAACGGCGGCTGGGACACCGCTCGCAGCGGTATATCCAACGCTACACCAACCCGCCCGAGGAGATCGCCGCCGCCTATATCGAGGAGTTCTGACAAAGGCGAGGCAGGGACGAAGGGCCGCACCGCCTGCGGTCCCATGTTAGCGCCGCCGTTTGGTCGCGCGGACGTGCCGTTCCTCCTGCAGCGCCAGCCGGTCGATCAACTCCGCGAACCAGTCCACCGCCCCGTCGGTGTCGATCCAGTTCGTGATCGCCTCCGCCACGTACGACACCGCCTCCCGCTCGTCGCCCATCCCCACATAGTCGGGCAGTTCCGCCGGCATCTCCCGCAGGCCGAATAGATAGAGCGGCACGTACGGGTTGGTCCGCAGCGCCGCCTTCAGCGCCCGCGTCGCCACCGCCCCCGGCCCTTTCTGACGGAACGTCATGAGCGCCTTGGTGTACGCCCACGCCGCCGTCCCCTCGTCCGGGTAGGCGCGCAGCAGCCGCGCGAGCTCCTCGTCGTCCCCGACCGCGAGCAGCCACTCGGCCAGCGGGTAGCGGACCCCCTGGTTGTCGCCGGGATTGAGCCGCAGCATCTCCCGCGCGTGCCCGATCGCGGCTTCTTGCTCCCCGAGCGCCCAGAGGACCGCCGCCAGCCCCTGACAGGCGCGCATGTAGCCGCGCGTCTCGACGATCCCCCAGAAGTGGCCGACGTCCTCGGCGAACGACGCCGGTCCGAGGGCGCGCAGGCCCGCCTCCATCCCTTCCTCGTACAACCGCCTGGCTTGTTGCGGGTCGCTCGTCGCCTCGGCAAGCAGGACGTAGGCATCGGCGCAGTCGGGCGAGCGGGCGAGCGCTTCACGCGCCAGGCGCACCCGACGCGGACCGCTCGCCTCGAGCGCCTGGTAGACCAACTCCTGCGCCGCTTCCAGCGGGGTGCGCGGCGCGACGGCCGGGAGGGTCCCGCCGACGATCGCCCGTTGGAGGAAGGCGTTCGCCTCTTCGATGGTGGCGAAATCCTTCCCTTCGAGGAGGCGCTCGATCTGGGCGAGATGCTGATCCATCAGGCGGCGATCGGGCAACGGCGGGAGGGGTGCGGCGGGTGGTCGCGGACCACCGGACTTCTTACGGGGCATGGCGTCCTCCCTTCTGTTCGGAGTCTCTGGTGTAGGACCGACGGGCCACCGCAGTATAGCAGGCAGCACGACGTACCCGGACCCCTCCGACAGATAGCGCTGAAGAATATCGCCACGAAGCGGCTCATGGGCACATTTGATGAGACCGCGAGAGCCGCTCATCCGACGTGCAACATCCGCTGTCGCAGCAGGTCGAACTTCGCGCGGCCATACATCGCGCGCTTCAGCACTTTCAGCCGATTCACCTGGCCCTCCGTCTGGCCGTTGCTCCACTCTGTTGCCACCGCCGCTTCCACGGCTGGACGGTCGAGCCACATCCCTCGCGCCGCCGCACGCAGTTCGGCAATCGCGCATTCCTCCGCGCGATGCAACCAAGCATATAGTCCTGCCACATCGTGTTCCTTGAGCGCCGCTGAGAACTCCTCGACCAGTGCTTGCGCGACGATCATCTCCGGGCAACCCTGCTGCAGGTGCAGGAGGTATGCGCACTCGTCTGCCGTCAGTTTCTCGGTCGGACGCAACAAGAGCCAGACGGTCTGTCGTGGCGAATAGCCGATGACCTTTCGCACGGAGCGGGACGCGCCGGGACAATCCGTCGCGCGCCACTGGTGCAGATGGAGGGCAACAATCCCGTAGCGACCCGTGAATCCGCGCTCTCGTAACTCGCGCCACAGTTGGGTCGCGTTGTGACATCCGGCGTTCCATCGCTCGCGCAGGAAGGGCTCGAAGGGAGTAAGCAACGTCGGGCCACCGCGCCGGGACGCACGCTCGGGGAAGGTCTCTGCATGCAGGAAGCGCTGCACCGTGCGCGGTGAAATGTCTACGCGCTGCGCGATCGCCGCAACACTATGGCCTTGGGCCCGCAGGGCGCACACTTCCTCATAGCGGGCATACCGCCGTGCCCGGCACTCCCGCTGTTCGCGCTGCCACCGGTTCAGCGGCGGTGCGGCAATCGACTCATCCGCCCTGCGATCGGGCAAGTGCGTCGGTAGCGACTCTTCGGCGGAACTGGCGGTGCATGCGGCTTGGCGCAAGAGAGCGTGTTTCCGGATCAGGAAGCGCTCGAAGGCATCGGTGACGTTCTTCATCAGATGGAAGCGGTCGGCGACTTGCAGCGCGTGCGGCGCTCCCCGGCGTGCGCCGTCCGCATACTCACCGCCGCGATCACGACTGATGATCGCTGGTTCGGGGCGATTACGTAACCAGGTGGCAAAGGTCGCTGCGGTGCGATCGGGCAAGAGGTCAACGACGCGATGGGTCTCGAGATTGACGAGGATCGTGCCATAGGTCTGACCCCGACGCTGTGCCCAATCGTCCACACCAAGCGCCCGCACGGGGGCAGGCTCGGGCAGCGGTGCGGCGCGCACGAGGCGCAAGAGCGTGCGCCGACTGACTCCGATCCGCTCAACGGTGGCGTGGCGGGCACCGGGTGCGCCGCCCAAGGCAAAGCCCGTACGCTCCAAATGCTGGTGTAACCGGATGGTCCGGCGCGCGGAGGGCGCGACCAATGCGGGGACGTGCTCAGTAAAGATCTTCCGTTTGCACCAGCGGACACGGCAGACGAAGCGCCGGGTGTGGAGATGGACGACGACGGGGGCGCCACAGCAGGGCAAGTCGGTGAGGGTGCGCGAGTAATGGCTATGGACGCGTTTGGAGCGCCGACCGCAGAGCGGACAGTGGGCGGCGCGACGCGTAGTGACGGCGTCCACATGCACCACATCATCGTCCCACCAGACACGATCGACCCGCACGCCGGGCACGTGCGAAAACAATAGTCGCGTGAGCATTGGGGTTGCGGCCTTTCTCCAGTGCAGACAAGAACTGGAGCATCAGCCTACTACGGTCACGCCCTCATCAAATGTGCCCATGAGCCCATTTAGCGATCAAAGTGACACGCGGGGAGCGGGGATTATCTCAGGAGGGGTGTGGGGTCTGGTCACCAGAATACCCCTTATGTGCCCGAGGCATGGCAGTCGCATCGGTTGGCGTTGGCTCGGCCATGTATAGTGACAGAGATAACGGTGCGCGCGTGACGGGCCGTTCCAACTGCGAGGCGAGCAATGCCGTTCGATATCTCTTCAGCCCCACCAGATCAGCCGTTGCGCGTCATCATCGGGGCGGGATCCCAAGCATGGACGGGCTGGATCCCGACGCAACGGGAAGACCTCGACCTCCGCGACCGAAATACCTGGGATACCTTCTTCAAGGGCCACTCAGCCGATGCGCTGCTGTGTGAGCACGTATGGGAGCATCTCACCGAGCAGGAAGGACGGGCCGCCGCGAAACTCTGCTTCGCCTTCCTCAAGCCGGGCGGCTACCTGCGCTGCGCGGTGCCGGACGCCAACTTCCCGGACGCGGCATACCAGCACAACGTGCAGGTCGGCGGGCCGGGCCCAGCGGATCACGGCGCGGCGGATCACAAGATCGTCTACGAACACAGGCGCTTCTCGGATGTCTTCGCCAGCGCGGGCTTCATGGTCGATCTGCTCGAATACTGCGACGAGCGAGGACGCTTCCACTTCAACTATTGGAATCCAGCGGACGGCCCGATTTACCGCTCGCTGCGCTCAGATCATCGCAATCAGGATGGGAAGTTGGGCTTCGTCTCGCTGATCCTCGACGCGAAGAAGCCGTAGACGCTCGCGCGCTCGAACTCCAAGGCAACAGAATGACGCTTATGTGCCGTTGGAACGGCTGGGCGTGGCTTCGGGGATCTGGTCAGACACCGGGATATCAATAGAGTCCGACGATTTGTCGATGATCGGCGGCACCGCGTCGCCGCATTCGCGGGAGCGCCTTGACAACCGCAATAGCGGGGCGCATCGTTGTGATACGTCACTGAGTTTACCCGTTACACGTTACGTGTGATCCGGCAATGGGGAAGTGGGGCGACGATGCGCGCGGAGGATCGGTCTCAGCGATGGCGCTTCTGGTTCCTCGCCCCCTGCTTAGCGCTACTCATCGTATGCAGCAATCCACCTTCGGGGAAACCGCCCGCTTCGTGGCACGCAAACCCGTCACCGCCCT
>JALYXG010000448.1 GCA_030947205.1 Chloroflexota bacterium | reverse complement strand
AAGGTGACAGGTGGCTCCGCAAGGGTGAGATCGTAGATTTGGCACACGTTCTCGCCCTCGGCGAACACCACGGTGCGCTCCATCCCCGTCATCGCCGCCATCATGCCCTGCAACCCGCTGATGTAATCCTCGGCGGTGTCGGTCGTTCCCAACGCCCCCTTGAAAACCACGTCGTCGTGTATGAGGGTACGCATGGTGGCGAAGTCTTTTTCCTTGAGCGCGGCGAAGTACCGGTCAACGACATCGCGAGCATTGTCCGTAGTCATGGTCTCTCCTTCTCACTGTTTTCCGTGATCCGCCCTACATGGGCGAGTACACGGCTCGCCCGTAAGAACGATACCTATTGCGGCGGCTGCATCATCGTTAGCGGCACGCCGTCCGGCGCGGGCACCGTGAAGATGTCGCCGAACGGTGGGGACTGGATCGGCCCGGCATCAACGCCGCGACCGAGCAGGGTTGTGCGCAGGTTTTCGAGTTCGTTTGTGTAGAAGTAGAGTTCGATCTCGCCGACCATAGATGGTTCCGGCGCGGTGGCGATGCTGAAGGGGATGCCGCCCTCGGCGGGCGCGAACATGCGAAACGTCGGCCCGCTCTGCTCAGGGACGGGCACAAAGCCGAGCTGCTCCGTGTAGTAACGGTACGCGGCGTCAATGTCGGCGACGTGAAGCAGGGCGAAGGAAAGGGTCGGTGCGGTGTTCATCGGATACCTCCTGATGGAATCCCGGCAACAACCCCGATGGTCGCTGCCTTTCCTCCACACCATACCGCCCCGCCGTGACACCATTATGTCAGTAGCGAAAGGGAAGGGGAACCTAACCCCCGGCCCCTTCCCGCGAGGAAGGGGAGGGGAGTCTCCGAAACATCAGGGCGTACTGAGGAATGCCACGGCATCGCAAAGAGTCACCCCTTCCCACGCCGAGGGACGGAAGGGGCCGGGGGTTAGGTCGTTCCCGAGACCGCATACATCCTGAGCAACACCGCTGCTTCCGTCGCGATCAGGACCCGCAAGGACTCCGGTTCGACCACGCGCACATGGCTCCCCCAGCCGAGCAGCCATTGCAGCACATCGGTTTCGCGCCGCACGGTGAGTGTGACGAGCAATCCGTCTGTCGTTTCTGCTTCCGCGACGGCATAGTACGAGCGCGACTCGCGCACCCAGCGCGCGGTCTCGGCATCGAACAGGGCACGGACAACGATCGTCCGGTCGTCCTGTGGCGGGCGGCGGCGCAGCACGACGGGTGCGACGGGCGCGAAGGTCCGGTCGAGCAGCGCGAGGTCCTCAATGCGGTCGAGTCGGAAGGTGCGTCCATCGCGCCGCGCGTGGTCGTAGCCGGAAACGTGCCAGACACCGGCGACATGGATGAGGCCATGCGGATCAACCTCGCGATGCGCCGGTGGCGCGCTGTCGCTCGGGGTACGGGCGGTATAGCAGAAACGTACGGTCGTCCGATCCACGATGGCGCGGCGGAGGTGGCGCAGTTGCTCCTGCTCCTCCGGGCGACCGGGCGCGACGAAGCGGATGCGCTCCCGCAACCCGCGCACTTCTTCCCGCAACCGCTCCGGCAACACACCCTCGATCTTCGCCGCCGCCGCTTCCGCCGCCGCGCGATACTGCGCGTCGAACTGCTGGGCCATCACGTCGCTACCGAGCAGGAGCATCGTCGCCTCGTCGGTGCGGAACGAGAGTGGCGGCAGGAAATACCCGGCCATCAGCGCGTACCCCTGACCCGGCACCGCGACTATCGGCACGCCCGCCTCGGAAAGCGCCCCCATGTCCCGGTAAATCGTCCGCGTGCTCGTCTCGAACGTCGCGGCCAAATCCTCGGCGCGCCGCTTGCCCATCCGCTGCAACTCCAAGACAATAGCGAGGAGGCGATCAGTCCGGTTCATCGCCCGTTTCCTGCTGCACATTGCGCGCGACATTTCCGACCGGGCCGCGTGCGATCTCGAACCGGACGGGCGTGCCCGCTCGCAGTGTGCGATAGCCGAAGCCAGGGATCGCGGTGAAGGAGAAGAAAAGGTCGTCGCCGTCGTCACGGGCGATCATGCCGACACCGCCGTTTGTGTCGAACCAGCGAACCATGCCGTGCCCGATGGGTAGTCC
>JALYXG010000440.1 GCA_030947205.1 Chloroflexota bacterium | reverse complement strand
GTCGCCCGCTCGGTCGCCAGATTTACTCCCGCATTCTCGACGCCGGGAACCTTCAAAAGCGCCCGCTCGACGCGGCGCACGCACGCGGCGCACGTCATGCCGGAAACGGCGAGCGTCGCCGAGAGCGGCTCATCCACCGCCTCGACCTGCGCCCCGTACCCGGCGTTCTCCACCGCCTGGACGAGCGATTCGGGCGTTGCCTGCGCGGGATCGTACGTCACGACCGCATGTTCGGTCGCCAGATTGACTGCGGCGTCGCTGACCCCGGCCACCTTCTTCAGTTTCTTTTCCACGCGCATGACGCAGGAGGCGCAGGTCATCCCGGAGACGGCCAGTTCGGCGGTGCGCATTGTGTCCGATGGCGATGGTGCGGCTTCCTGTGTTTCGGTGAGATGAATCGTGGCCATGAAATCGTACCTTCTTCTAGCTCGTGTGAATTACCCGCGCATCGCTTTGCCGAGGACGGTCATCAGTTCGGTGATTGCCTCGTCGCCGCGCTGCTCCTTAATCGCATCCGCCACGCAGCCGCGGATATGCCCTTCGAGGACCTGCTGAGATACCTTATCGGCGGCGGCGGCGATCGCCTGCAACTGCGTGACGATGTCCACGCAATAGCGTCCTTCCTCGATCATCTTCTGCACGCCGCGCACCTGCCCCTCCATCCGGCGCAACCGCAGCAGGAGCGCGTCGGTTTCCGTTTGATAGTGATAGTCAGGTTTCGTCGCCTTCGTCGCATCCATCCAAGTCGCTCCTTTGCCCGATACCCGCAGAGGGTATACACTGTGTGGAGTATATACCCACGCGGGGTATCTGTCAAACGGTATGCCAGGCGATTGCGGCGGGGGGCCGGGGGTTAGGCTCCCCTGCTTGACGCCGTCCGGCAATCTGGATAGCCTTCGCTGACGCGGCAATGCCCGCGCCCGGTGCGATCGTTCGCCGCTCACGGCTGAAATACAAGGAGAAGCAGATGCTCGATTTCTTCGCGGTCGGCGAATTGCTGACGCCGGAGCAGCGCGCGATTCAGCAGACGACCCGCCGGTTCGTAGACCGCGAGGTGCTGCCCGGCATCCGCGAGTGGTGGGATCGGGACGAGTTTCCGCTGCATCTCATCAAGCAATTCGCCGAACTCGGCATTCTCGGCGCGAATTTGCCCGAGGAGTACGGCTGCGCGGGCGTGGATAACGTCGCGTACGGGCTGATCCAGTACGAGTTGGAGCGGGGTGACAGCGGGCTGCGCTCATTCGCCTCGGTGCAAGGCTCGCTGGTGATGTACCCAATCTATTCCTACGGCTCCGAGGAGCAGAAGCGCCGCTACCTGCCGGAACTCGCCGCTGGGCGGATGATCGGCTGCTTCGGCCTGACCGAAAGCGACGGCGGCAGCGACCCCGGCGCAATGCGCACCCGTGCCCGCCACGATGGCGACGACTGGGTGCTGAACGGCTCCAAAATGTGGATCACGAACAGCCCCGTTGCCCAGATCGCCGTCATCTGGGCAAAGGACGATGAGGGGGTGGTGCGCGGCTTTCTCGTGCCGACCGACACGCCGGGTTTCAGCGCGCCGAAGATCACGTCCAAAATGAGCATGCGCGCCAGCATCACCGGCGAGATCGTGCTGGAAAACTGCCGCGTCCCCGGCGATGCCCTGCTGCCGGGATCGGGCGGGTTGAAATCTCCCCTCGGCTGCCTGACGCAGGCGCGCTACGGCATCGCCTGGGGGGCGCTCGGCGCGCTGGAATCCGTTTACACGACCGCGTGCGAGTACGCCAAGACACGCACGACCTTCGGCAAGCCGATTGGTGCGCGCCAACTTGTGCAGGACAAATTGGTGCGCATGGCGACTGACCATAGCCTCGGCCTGCTGATGGCGCACCAACTCGGCACGCTCAAGGACACACAAAAGATGAGTTTCGCGCAGGTTTCGATGGCGAAGCGCAACAATGTCCGCGTTGCGTTGAACGGCGCGCGCCTCGCCCGCGAAATCCTCGGTGGCAACGGCATCACGACCGAGTACCCGGTGATCCGCCACATGCTCAACCTCGAAACGGTGGACACTTACGAAGGCACGCACGACATCCACACACTGATTGTCGGTCGGGCGCTCACCGGCCTCGGCGCTTTGGAGTAGGTCGGGCAACCGAGCAGATTGCCCGGTGGTGGCGGGCTTCAGCCTGCCTGTCGGCGTGGGAAAGGCAGGCTGAAGCCTAATACGGTTCAGTTACGGAATCATGGCATCGTGAGGACGTAGCTGACTGGCGACGCTTTCTCTTGGTGGTTGCAGGCTTTCCAGCCTGCCTTTCGGGGCGGGAAGGCAGGCTGGAGAGCCTGCAACCACTGGGGAATTGCCCGTAACTGAACCGTATTGGGCTGAAGTCCACCACCACCAAGAAAAATACTCCCACTGGTATCTCAGGCAAGGGATTGATTGTGACACCAGGAGATAACGAGACGCACGCTGCGGTCAGGGTCGGGGAGCCAACCGGGGCATCGGTCGTTTCTCCGGCTGCCCCAGACATGAATACAGCACACGACCCATATCTTGCCCTCCGTTTCCGGGCTTTCCGCCTCTTGCTGATCGGCGTTTGCATCGGCTCATTCGGGCAACAGATGCTGACGGTCGCGCTCGGCTGGGAACTCTACAACCGCACCGGCTCGGCGCTCGTCCTTGGGGGCGTCGGGCTGGCGCAGATCATCCCGGTTATCCTCCTTTCCCTGCCCGCCGGGCACGTCGCGGACCGCTACAGCCGCAAGCGGATCATGCTCTGCGCCCAGGTGACGCTGGCGTTTGGGGCGATCGGGCTGGCCGTTTTGTCCAGTCGGCATGGCCCGCTGCTCCTAATCTATGGCTGCCTGACGCTGATCGGCGGCGCGCAGGCGTTCAATGGCCCCGCCAGTTCGGCGCTCGTCGCGCAGATTATCCCGGTGGAGGCGTACGAGAGCGCGATTACGTGGCGGAGCAGCACGCAGCAGGTATCGGCGGTGCTGGGGCCGGCGGCGGGCGGCTTCCTGATCGGCCTGTTCCATGGCGCGACGTGGGTCTTCGCGCTGTATGCGGTCGCCGCGCTCTCGTACATCACGCTGCTTTCGCTACTGCGCGTCCCCGCTTCCACGACCCGTGCCGTGCGCGGGAAAACAGTGCGCTCAATTGTGGAGGGCTTGCGCTTCCTTTGGCAGTCGCGTGTCCTGATGGCGGCGATCACGCTCGACCTGTTCGCGGTCCTACTCGGTGGGGCGACAACGCTGCTGCCGATCTTCGCCAAAGACATCCTGCATGTCGGCCCGTTCGGCCTGGGATGGTTGCAAGCAGCCTCATCGGCGGGGGCGGTCTGCATGGCGCTCGTCCTCGCGCATCGCCGCACCTTCGCCCACGCCGGGCGGACATTGTTGCTGGCAGTGGCCGGGTTCGGCGTCGTGACCATCGTCTTCGGCCTATCACGGTCGTTCGCACTCTCGCTCGCGATGCTCTTCCTGCTCGGCGCACTCGACAATATCAGCGTCATTATCCGCAGCACGCTCGTGCTCGTGCGCACACCGGACGCGATGCGCGGGCGGGTCGGCGCGGTCAACTCGCTCTTTATCGGCACCTCCAACCAACTTGGTGGGTTCGAGTCGGGCGTGGCGGCACACCTGTTCGGCCCGGTGATCGCGGTCGTCGCCGGTGGGATCGGCACGGTGCTCGTCGTGCTGCTCGTCGCGCGGCTCTGGCCGGAAATGCGCCGGTTGCGCACCCTGACCGAACCCGCACCGTCAGCATGACGGCACGAGCGGAACGCAAAGAGGACCGGGCAGTGCTGCCCGGTCCTTCCCACGATCCCGATTGCGCGGTTACGTTTTAGTAGTTGCGGCTGCCGCCGCCGTAGCCGCCGCCGCTTCGCTCTTCGCGAGGGCGGGCCTCATTGACGGTCAGGGAGCGGCCATCCATCTGATAGCCATTAAACTGGCTGACCGCGAGCAGCGCCTCCGCATCGTTCGCCATCTCGACGAATGCGAAGCCCTTGCTCTGGCCCGTCTCTCGGTCCTTGATGACGCGCACGGAGCTGACATCCCCGACCTCGGCGAACAAGGTGCGTACCGAGTCCTCCGTCGTCGCATACGTCAGGCCACCAACATACAAACTCTTTGCCATGACACTTCTCTTTCTCGCTCGCTGGTCAGAACCGGGCGCGCGACGAACCGTTCTCGCGCCTGATACATACCAGTGACAAGCGAGGACTTTACACAAGCGAGTATACCACGAACCGCTCCGATCGTGTCAACTTTTCGTCGGTTCTCGGGTTAGGCCCACTTACCGGGCGGGTTCCGGGACCCGCTTGCGCGCTTGCAGGGGTGCGGCGGCGGCGCGCAGGGATTCGAAGATTTCCCGATACGAGCGCAATACCGAGGTTTCGTGGTACGGGATGTCCCGTTCGCGGCAGAAAGCGACGACGATCCGCTGCGCCGCCGGCAGTTGATTGCGAGAAAGCGCCGGGAAGAGATGATGCTCGATCTGGTAGTTGAGGCCACCGTAGCACCAGTCGGTCAGCGGGTAGCCGCGTACATTGCGCGCGGTCAGCACCTGGGCGCGTAGCGGGTCCAGCGGCGTGTCATCATCAATGACCGTCATCCCCTTGTGGTTGGGCGCGAAAACCAGGCCGAGATACAGCCCCGTTGTCGCCTGTTGGATCGCGACCAGCAGCAGCGCGGACCATGGCCCGAGCAGCGCCAGTGGCACGCCAATAAAGAGCGCGGCATTCAGCACAAGCGCGGCGACCTCCCAGCGACGATACGCGGAGCGCTCGCGGACGACGTACACGACGCTCCCATACCGTTGCCCGTACGCCACGAGGGTGAGCAACGGCAGCGCGAACCAGATCTGATGTTTCGCGACCAGACGCGGCACGCCCCGCTTCTCGATCGCTTGCTCCGGCGTGAAGGCGATCAGCGGCAGGTCAATATCGGGGTCCATGTCGGCATGATTGGGGTGGGCGTGGTGTTGATTGTGCTTGCGGACCCACCAGCCGAAACTGGCGCCGAGCAGCAGATCGGTGAGGATAACGCCGACGAGCGCGTTCTGCCAACGGCGCACGAAACCCTGCCGATGTCCGGCATCGTGGCTAAGAAAGGCGACCTGCACCGAAACGACGCCGAGCAGCAGTGCGCCGACGATAATTCCCCAAAGCGCATGAAAGGCGACGAGAAAGGCAATCGCACTTGCCAGCAGCACGGCGGTAGCGAGCAAGCGGAGGCCGAAGGAGCGCGGCTGGGGATCGAGTAGCCGCGCCGCTTGCATGCGCCGCCGCAGTTCGCGATATTCCCCGCCGGGGGGGATCGTCCTTGAAGGAGGATCAAGAAGGGGAAGCGCTGGGGCCATCATCGGCCCGCCTTTCTGAAGCGTCAAGGAAACACGACACAAGCGCAGACGGGCGATGTGCCGCCCGTCCGCGGAAACGCATCAGTCGTTATCAACGCTGCCCGATCATCATACCACGGTATGAACAGGTTCGCACTGCTGATGATTGAAATCTGTCCAATTCTGTAGACCCGAGATGGTGTACACGCATCCATCTATTGTTCGGGGCACGCCGGATCAGGAAGCAGCGCGGAATCGTGATAGCATAGCCGCATGGAGTATCGCAGCATCCTCGGGTTCGCGGCCACCGTCATCGCGCTGATCAGCTACATCCCCTATTTCCGCGACATCATCGCCAAAAAGACGAAGCCGCACGCCTTTACATGGCTGATCTGGGGCGTCCTTACTGGCATCGCCTTTGTCGGCCAACTCGTTGGCCATGCCGGGCCGGGGGCGTGGGTGACGGGTTTCACCGCCGTCGTCTGCATCGCCATCGCCGCCATCGCGTTAGTGGACGGTCAGCGGAACATCGTGCCGACGGACTGGCTCGCGCTCGTTGGTGCGGCGGTCGCGCTGCTGATCTGGTTCGCGACGCGCGGCCCGCTCCTTTCCGTTATTCTGATCACGGTGATTGACAACATCGGCTTCATCCCGACCCTGCGCAAGTCGTACCACCGCCCCTTCGAGGAAACGATGAGCACCTTCGCGTTGAGCGGGTTCAAATGGGTACTCGGCCTTTGCGCGCTCGAACGGCTCTCGGTCGTGACGGCGCTCTTTCCGCTCTCGATTGTTGTCGCGAGCTGGCTGTTCGTTGCGATGTTACTCCTGAGAAGACGGCAATTGAGTCGTGGATATGCGTCCTCCGCCAGATGATCTTCAATGAGATGCCAGCCCGTGCCGCATGTATCGCTATTCCGGGTGGCTGCGGTTATCGTCGCCCCGTATAATCTCTGCGTCGGCTACCGCCAGATCGCTGCGGGGAAGAGAACGGACGATGATACTTTATGTCCTGAAGTGGGATATTCCCTCGGAAACGCGCGAGCAGTACGCTCGATGGCTCGTCCCCGCCATCGAGTGCAGCCTCGCCGTCCCGGGCGTGGTTGAATACCGCGCGTACGGGACGATTGCCGGCCCGTCGCGCAAGGTAGCGACCTACGAGTTCGCCGACCTCGCCGCGTGGCAGTCCTGGTACAGCCACCCCGATATCCAGCACATGTTTGACGAGTGGCATACCTTGACCACGAATCGGAGCCGTGACCTGTGGGGACCCGACGCGATGACGATTCGCCCAGGCCGCGCGGACTAGCGATGCGGCTGCGGCAATAGGGAGGAGTCCATGCAGTTCCCCAGCCTGCGGGTGGATGGTCAGGTAGCGCTCGTCACTGGAACCGGGACGGGCATCGGGCAGGCGTGCGCGCTCGCCCTCGCCGCTGCGGGCGCACAGATCGTCCTCACCGAACTACCCGATCGCCTCGCGGCCGCCGAGGCCACCGCACGGACCATCGCGCAGGATACCAATGCCGAAACACTCGTGCTGCCCCTCGATGTCACCCGCCTCAACACGAACGACGCGTGCGTTGCGTGTGCCCTTGAACACTTCGGGCGGATCGACATTCTCGTCAATAACGCCGGAATCAATGTGCTACAGCCCGCGTTGGAGGTGACCGAGGAGGCGTGGGATCGTATCCACGCTGTCAACCTCAAGGGCGTCTTTTTCATGTCCCAGGCGGTGGGCCGGGTAATGGTCGCGCAGCGAAGCGGCAGGATCATCAACATCGCCTCGCAGATGGGCGTCGGCGGCTACGAGCGCCGCGCGGCCTACTGCGCGAGCAAGGCCGGCGTCGTCAACCTGACGCGTGTCCTCGCGATCGAATGGGCGCGTTATGGCGTGCGCGTCAACTGCGTCGGCCCAACATTCGTGGAGAGCGCGACGAACGCCGCGCTCTTTCAGGATGAGGAATTCCACCGCGAAACCGTCGCGCGCATCCCGACGGGCCGCATCGCCAAGCCCGCAGACATCGTCGGTGCGGTGGTTTTCCTCGCTTCGTCGGCATCGGATATGGTCAATGGACACACGCTCCTAGTGGATGGCGGCTGGTCCGCGTGGTGAGCGCTACACGCGGAAACAGTTACGGCGTCGCGTCCGGTGGGACGCCGCCGCCCGGCGTGTTGTCCTGATTCTCCTGGCCGCGCTGCGTGTACAGATTCTGGGCGAACTGCGTGAACTGGGCGGTCACCGCATCCACCCGCGCTTCCGTCTGCGCCGCCGTCGCGTCCTTGTCGTGCGCTGCCGCATTCAGCTCCTGCTGCATCCGATTGATGAGGCCACGGACGTCATCCGGCACCTGCGTCGGGTCGTCCACCTGGATGACATACTGCACCGCCTTCGCGGATGTGTAGCAGTGCGAGCACTGGTAGTTTACGGCGATCGCCGTGTTTTGCGGCGCGATCGTCGTCGCCGTGCGGCTGATCAGGTCGATCTGGAGCGCGATTGCGAAGGTCTCGCAGTTCGCACAGGAGGCGTACGCTTCGGCGTCGTTGACCGGTTGGGCAGTGTCGCCGGGGATGCGGTTTAGTTGGATCTTGCCCTTGAGCCGGAACTTGCCGTCGTTCTTGTTGATCACCTTGACGATATTGCTGGGATTGCCGTCGCCCTCGTCGTATCCAACGTTCCCATTGTCCTCCGATGCTTTCGCGCCACTCGGCGCTGCTGGAGGAACGGGGGAAGTGCTTGGTGCAGGCGCCGAAGCAGTAGACGGGGTGCCCGTCGGAGTGGCGCTCGCAGTCGCGGGTACTGCCGTCGGTACGGTAGTAACTGTTGGCGCGACCGTGGCCGTCGGGGCGGTTGTCGCGGGCGGCACGGGCGTATTCGGCGTCGCACCCAACCCACCGACCGAGTTGTTCGGCGTCGCGGGATCATCGGCGCTGATTGCTACCCCGCCGAACGCGATACTGGTAACGAGTGCGATCACAAGGAACAGGCGATGCCAGCGGGTCCATGGGCGAGCGAGCGGATGTACGGGCATGTAACGACTTCCTTTCCACTATTGGTGGGCCAGAGAACAGGCGAAAACTATCTTGACGGTGTCGGTGTGACCGTTGGTGCGACGGTCGGCACTATGGTCGGGGCGAGAGTCGGTCGTGGCGTTGAAGTGGCGATTGAGCTGGTTGGAATGCTCCCGGTCGGGACGCCGGTGGCCGCACCCAATTGACTTGTGGGCGCCGCAGTGCCTGCCGAGGTTCCTTGCGTCACGGACGTCCCTGATGCGGCTATGGTTGGCACCGGTGTCAAGACCGCAGGTGTAGTCGTGCCTGCAGTCGGTGGTAGGCTCGGCACGAGCGCGGTCGGTGCACTCACTGATCCAGACGCGGGCGCCTGCGCAGGGCTAGTCACCGGGACCGGAGTCAGCGCGATAGCCGCCGGCACCACAGTGGCCGGCGCCGCAGTCGGCGTACTCGCAGTTGGTGTGCCGGACGGCGTCGCACCCGGTGTTGCACTCGCGCTTGCGGTGGCGGTCACCGTGCCCGATGGGGTGCCGGAGGGCGCCGCGCTCGGCGTCGTTGTGACGCCGGGTGTCCCGGCAGCAGGAGTTATCGTTTCGCTGGCGGGTTGCGTGCCCACCGGGACGGACGTTGCGACCGCTGTCGCCGCCGGCTCCGTGACGGGCGAGCGGAAGGGCAAGGGAATGACCTGCGGGGCGGCATCGGCAATTGTCCCCCGCTCATCGGCCCGGATCGGTGCCCAATTGCCGCTCTGCGCCGCGACCGAGGCCGATTTGCCGCCACCGAG
>JALYXG010000241.1 GCA_030947205.1 Chloroflexota bacterium | reverse complement strand
GTCTGGGACAACTGGCCCGTCCATCGCCACCCAGCGGTGCTCACCTGCGCGAGCGACCTCGGCATTCACCTCCTCTGGCTGCCGACCGACGCGCCCTGGACGAATCCGATCGAGAAACTCTGGCGCTAGCTGCGACAAGAGGTGATCCATTATCATCGTCGTGCCGATCAATGGGAGGAGATGAAGCACGCAGTGACCGCCTTTCTCGACCGTTTCGCGGACGGATCGCACGCCGTGTTACGGTACGTCGGATTGTTACCGGATTAAGTTGGTAAGGTTCATAAGCCTACGCTACCGGATACCGCGTGTTGCCGCGACAACTCTGAACGCTGTGCGCCCTGTCGCATTCCTTACCGTACGGATTGCTCCCGGAGATGGCGTGCGTAGGCCGCGATTACCGCTTCCTGCTCCGCCGTCTCGATCGAGCCGGGCCGCTGGGCGCGCACCTCGGCAATCGCCACGGCGGCGGAATCGCCTTGCCAGACGCGATAGCAGGCGAGGATCGTTCCTGTCCGCCCCAGTCCCGCGCCGCAATGCACAACGACGGGCGATCCCGCATCGAGGAAGCCGTTGATCGTCGCCACCGCCGTAGCCGCCTGTGCGATCGTTGGCGCGGTGAAATCCACCAGCGGCAGATGCGCCGCCTGCAACCCGTATCGTGTGAACGACGCGGCAGGTGGTGGCTCCTCCGTTAGGCTGACGACGGCCCGCACCCCGATCCGTTGGAGCGCGGCGAGCGTCGCGGCCGCGCGCGGATATGCCATCCCCGCCAGCCGGTGTTCGATCAGCCAACTGAAGTTCGGCAGCGCATCAACGATCATAGCGCGACCCGCCGACCCCAACTAGCACATTTATCGCCACCTCTGATGAACCAATTGAACTCCAAAGGCGCAAAGGCCGCAAAGAGCGCAAAACAAAAAGAAAGAAGTGAAGGAGTTGTCGTCGAAATATACATTCGGTGATTGTTGCCTCCTTCTTTTTTCTTCTTCTTTGCGTTCTTTGCGCCTTCGGTTCTCCCCGGTTTCCGTTTTCTCATCCCCAGACGTCGTCGCGGTCATCGGGGGCGGGGGCGCCGGGTTCGATGTGCAGGTCCTCGCCGGTGAGGGAAGCGCGGCGGTAGGTGGCGAGGGCCTGGCGCACTCGCGCGACATCGCGGATGCCCTCGGTCGAGAGGCCGGTGAGAAAGGCCGCGCGCCGGTCGAGTTCCGCGCGAAACTCGTCCGCCGTCATGCCGAGGCGCGGACCGAGGGAATCCGCCACATCCATGTGCGCGTGCGTGTCGGTCAACGGGTCCCAGCGCATTGCGGGGAGGATGCGTGGTGACGCCGCATCGCCGTCCGATTCGAGGTAGTGCATCGTCGCCATGCGCCGGTGGATGGTCCCGCCGATGCGGATCAGCCGGAGAATGATGACGAGCGTTATGTGGCCGAGTTGGCGTGCGGGCACGCCGACATCGTCCCGCAGTTGCTCCAATATCCCCTCCACCGTGTCGTCGTGCATGGCGGTGAGGACGGTATAGCCTTTTTCCATCAGGTCGAAGCAGCGGCGGATATTCGGCCCCCACATGTACGAAGCGAGGTGATCCGACCATTCATTGATGGCGATGATCGTCTCATCGGGGGACAGCCCCTCGTCGTTCGTGAAGGCCCAGTCCTCGTACCAGCCGTGCGGGAAGTAGATCCAGTGCTCCTCCGGCACGAAATCGAGCATCGCGGTGAGCGTCGTCGTTTTGCCCGCGTCCTGCATCGGGTCCGCCGCGATCAGGACGGAGCCGCGCCGCTCCACCGTCAACCAGCATGTCGCCAGAAGGCGCGCGTCCATGCTGCCGGAATCGAGGATTTGGACGATGGACATTGGCGTCGGCGGGTGCCATTTGCCGCCCCACCAGCCGTAGGGGTTGTTGTACGTCGGCATCGCGAAGGTCCCTTCATGTGTCTCGCGGCGTGGGTCGCTGTGGCCCGATTGTATCATGCACCCTCGCCACGAGCAGCGACCACGAAACCGGGGAACGGAAACCGGGGAGGACCGCAGAGGACGCAGAGAGCGCAGAGGCCGCAGAGAGGGGATGAGAAAGGAAATCAGCTTTTGGTTCCCGCTATCTCCTCTGTATTCCTCTGTGATCTCTGCGGCCTCTGCGTCTCTGCGGTTCTCCCCGGTTTCGCGCGATCCGATATTTGCTACCCGAAAGTGACGAAACTTATGCAACATGAGGTTGACAAAAGGATTTCTCAAGGGTACGCTAAGGGAGTCGCCGATGCATCACGTTTGTGGATGCTATGTTCCCGGCGTCGCCGATTCGCGCGCCGCAACGACGCGGCCGTACAGGAACGAGGAAATGTGTGACCTTCGCGACGACGACGTTTCTGGGCGCGATTGCCGGCCTCACGATCTTTCTCGGGTTGCCCATCGCGCGGGTGAAAAATCTTTCGCGCTCCTGGCAAGCGCTGCTCAACGCGACGGCGATCGGCATCCTCGTTTTTCTCCTCTGGGATGTTATCACCAAAGCGACTGAACCGATCCACGCGGCGATTGATGGGGCGAAGGCAGGGAACGCGGGAACATTTATCCTGCTGCTCCTGCTTTTTGTCGGTGGCTTCGGCATTGGGCTGCTGAGCCTCGTCTATTTCGAGCGGCAGTTCATCCGCCCCGCAGCGGCGGAAGTCCGGCTTCAAGGCGCGACGCCAACGCAGTTGGCCCTGATGATCGCCGTCGGTATCGGCGTCCATAACTTCGCCGAGGGCCTGGCCATCGGGCAGTCATCCCGCTCCGGCGCAATCGCGCTCGCGACGATTCTGATCGTCGGCTTCGGGCTGCATAATGCCACGGAAGGGTTCGGCATCGCCGGGCCACTGGCCGCAGAGGGCGAACGCCCGGCATGGGGATTCCTGGCGCTCGCCGGTTTGATCGGCGGCGGCCCGACCTTTGTCGGCACGATGCTGGGCTACAGCGTGAAATCCGACGCGATCTTCGTCTTCTGCCTCGCGCTCGCCGCCGGGTCTATTTTCTATGTCGTCGCGGAGTTGCTCAATGTCGGCCGCCGGTTCCAACTGCGCGAGCTGGCGATGTGGGGCGTCCTGCTCGGTTTCTTCGCTGCGTACGGCACCGATCTGATTCTCACCTGGGGCGGCGCCTGAACGCGCCGCACGCGACGACTGGCATCCGTGCTTGACAAATGGCTGAGCGCCCTCTAGTATCGTCCCCAAGAAGCGACGTTGAACCGGACGAGTAGCAGTCTGGCGCGGCACGCAGCGATCCCGGTGGGTGGTGTGAATCGGGAAGCCGACGCGGACGAGTGAATGGACCGGGGAGTCGCCCCCCGAAACGCGTGAGCGGAGTAGTTGGGGCCGGAGCAGCGCCACCGTTACCACGGCGCAGGGTATCGGAACCGTCGTCGGCAGTGACGCGGTCTCCCGTACTGACGAGTGGGGTTGATCCCGGAGCCGGATCAATCCAATTGGGGTGGCACCACGGAGCGTCTTGAACGCCTTCGTCCCTTTCAGGGATGAAGGCGTTTTTGTTTGCCCGTGGGGCAGCCCGAGGAGCAGGTTATGACCGTGGCAGCAACCGAGCAGGCAGCAGATCGTCGGGGCGGTTCGAGAACCGCCCTCCCCCAGTCCTCTACGGCGCGCGTATTGCCGTCGCTCGACGAGGTACGCGCACTGGCGGGGGAGGGAAACCTCGTCCCGATCTACCGCGAGATCATGGCGGATCTGGAGACGCCCGTCACGGCGTATCTCAAAGTTGCGCAGGGGCCGTATTCGTTCCTGCTCGAAAGCGTCGAGGGCGGCGAGCGACTGGCGCGCTACTCGTTCATCGGCAGCGATCCGTATCTCGTCGTCCGGCTCAGCGATGGTGTGCTGACAGCAACGCATCAGCGGGGTGACAAACAGGTCTTCCGCTTTACCGATCCGTTGGAGGCGTTGCAGGGCTTTCTGACGCCGTACACGCCCGTCCGCGCGCCGGGCACGGATTTGCCGCGCTTTCTCGGCGGTGCGGTTGGGTATCTCGGCTACGAATGCATCCGCTATTTCGAGCCGCGCGTGCCGATGGCTGCCAAGGATGTGCTGCACCTGCCGGACGCCGTCTTCATGCTCACCGACACGCTGCTCGTCTTCGATCACCTGCGCCGCCGCATCAAGGTCGTTTCGCACGTCCATACGGACACCGGCGACCTTGCGATGGCGTACGACGAGGCGGTGGGGCGGATTGACCGGCTCGTCGGCAAACTGCGGCACGAAGTCGCCGTCCCGCCACGCGGCACGGGCGCGAAGGGTGGAAGCGGGCCGGTCGGCAACTTCAGCCGCGCGGAGTACGAGGCGCTCGTCGAGCGGGCGAAGGAGTACATCGCGGCGGGCGATGTCATCCAGGTGCTGCCCTCGCAGCGGCTGACCGTGCCGACCAGCGCCGCGCCCTTCACGATCTACCGTGCGCTCCGGGCGATCAACCCGTCGCCCTACATGGTCTATTTCAACCTCGATGACTTCCAGATCGTCGCGTCGTCGCCGGAATCGCTCGTCCGCAACGAGAACGGCACGATCACGACGCACCCGCTCGCCGGGACGCGGCCGCGCGGCAAGACGGACGAGGACGACCGCGCGCTGGCCGAGGAACTGTCCACCGACGAGAAGGAGCGCGCCGAGCACATCATGCTCGTGGACCTCGGTCGCAACGACATCGGTCGGATCGCCGAGCCGGGCACGGTCCGCGTTTCGTCGCTGATGCAGGTCGAGCGGTACAGCCACGTCATGCATCTCTGCTCGGAGGTGGAAGGGCGACTGAAGCCGGAGTACACGAGCCTCGACGCCCTGCGCGCCTGCTTCCCGATGGGAACGGCCTCGGGCGCACCGAAAATCCGGGCGATGGAGATCATCGCGGAACTCGAAAATGAGCGACGCGGGCCGTACGCGGGCGCTCTCGGTTACATCGGCTACGACGGCAACATGGACTTCGCTCTCGCCCTGCGCACGATGCCCGTCAAGGATGGCATCGCCTACCCGCAGGCGGGCGGCGGCGTCGTCGCGGATAGCAGCCCCGAAGCGGAATACCACGAGTGCCATCACAAAATGGGCGCCCTCCTGCGGGCCATCGAGATGGCGGAGGAGATGGAAGACGAGTAGACAGTAGACAGTAGTCAGTAGTCAGAATGGAGACGATCCCTCTGACTACTGTCTACTGTCTACTGAGCGAACGGAGTGAGCGCATGATCGTGCTGATTGATAATTACGACTCGTTTACGTACAACCTTTATCAGTATCTCTGCGAACTGGGCGCGGACGTGCGGGTGGTGCGGAACGATGCGGCGACGGTAGCGGAGATCGTGGCGATGGCGCCGGAGCGGGTGGTGCTGTCACCGGGGCCATGCACGCCGAAGGAGGCGGGCATCTGCGTGCCGCTCATCCATGCGCTGGCCGGGCGGGCGCCGATCCTCGGCGTCTGCCTCGGGCATCAGGCGATTGGCGCGGCGTATGGCGGCGAAGTCGTCCGCGCGCCGAACCTGATGCACGGCAAGGTGAGCGCGGTACACCACACCGGGCAGGGTGTCTTTCGTGGCCTACCGTCGCCCTTCACGGCGATCCGCTACCATTCGCTCATCGTCGCGCGCGAGACACTGCCGGACGTGCTGGAAGTGACGGCGGAAACGGCGGATGGCCTCGTGATGGGCTTCCGCCACCGCGAGATTCCGGGCCTCGAAGGCGTCCAATTCCACCCGGAAAGTATCCTCACCGAGCACGGGCACCAACTGCTGGGGAATTTCCTGGGACTGCCTAACCCCCTAACCCCCTTCCCGACACGGGAAGGGGGAACCGGAGGGGCGCATGGCTCTGTGCCCTCTCAGCGTGTTGCGACGGAGGTGGAGGTATTGGCACATGCGTATTGATGCGGGTGCATTCCTCACCCCATGGTGCTGCGATGTTGTGACGCTTCAGGGAATGCCTCAAACGTTCACGCGAAGACACCCCTTCCCCACGGGGGAAGGGGCAGGGGGTTAGGTCAATGAGCAGTAATGCACCGGAACCGGGGATCCGCGATGCGATTGCGCGGGTGGTGGAGGGGCAAATCCTCACACGGCCCGAGGCGGCGCATGTGATGGATCAGATCATGGCAGGGGAGGCGACGCCCGCGCAGATCGGCGCGTTCCTTACTGCGCTGCGCATCCGGGGCGAGACGGAAGGCGAGATCGCCGGATTTGCGGAAACGATGCGCCGCCATGCCCGCCATGTGACGCTCGACGAGGGCATCCCCGTCGTGGATGTCGTCGGCACGGGCGGCGACGGCAGCGGCACCTTCAATATCAGCACGACTGCGGCCTTCGTCGTGGCGGGCGCGGGTGTGGCGGTAGCGAAGCACGGCAACCGCGCGATGACCTCCCGCTGCGGCAGCGCGGACGTGCTGGAAGGGTTGGGCGTCGTGATCGAGCAGACGCCGGAGCAGGTTTCCCGCTGCGTGCGCGAGGTTGGGTTCGGCTTCATGTTCGCGCAGGCATTCCACCCGGCGATGAAGCACGCCGGGCCGGTGCGGCGCGACATCGGCATCCGCACCGTCTTCAATCTGCTCGGCCCATTGACCAATCCGGCGCGCGCCCCGTACGAACTGATGGGCGTCGGCGATGCAGCGCTGGCGGCGAAACTGGCACGCGTCTTTGCTCTGCTCGGCGTCGAGCACGCATTGGTCGTTCATGGGCAGGAAGGGCTGGACGAGATCAGCATTTCGGGGCCGACGACGATCCATGAAGTGCATGTGGATCGCGATGTGGTGACGTACGAAATCACGCCGGAGCAGTTCGGCCTCGCCCGCGCGACACCGATGGCTGTGCGCGGTGGCAGCGTCGCGGAGAATGTCGTCATCACGCGGCGGGTGCTGGCGGGCGAACCCGGCCCGACGCGCGATGTCGTCCTGCTCAATGCCGCCGCCGCCTTGGTTGCCGCCGATGCCGTGCCGGACATCGCGTCGGGTATCATGCGGGCGGCGGCAAGCATTGACAGCGGCCGCGCGCAAACGGCGCTGGAAACCTTCGTCGCACTTACACAGCAGTTCGCCGTACGGGAACTGGTAACGTCCTAGCCCCCGGCCCCTTCCGTTCCTCGTCGTGGGAAGGGGCCGGGGTTAGGTTCTTTCATTCCCCTTCCCGTTTCGGGAGGGGGT
>JALYXG010000420.1 GCA_030947205.1 Chloroflexota bacterium | reverse complement strand
TCATCGACGAGGAAGCGGAAGTACTCGCGGATCGCGGCGAGCTTGCGGGCACAGGAGACACCGGAGAGTGCTCGTTCCCGGCTCAGGTAGGTCATGTACTCGGTGAGATGGGACTTGGTGATGTCGGCGGGGGAGTGGACCGTCACGTCGGTCTCGGTGAGATACGCGAGGAACTGCGCGACATCGGTGCCGTACGCCTGGATCGTGCCGCCGCTGCGATTCTTGCCCGCGAGCATGGCGAGGAACGTGGTCAGGGCGGTTTCGAGTGATGGGGCGTTCGTCGTTGTCATGATCTCACTGTAGCAAGCGGGGCGTGCGAAACACAATGTCGGTAAGTGGCCAAAAAGTGGGTCACATAACATCCCGATATCGCCATTATAGGTGACCGGTGAGTTTCGGGTCAATCGGCAGTTTTGAGCGTCGGGAAGGACAAACGGTCTGCAAGGGAAGTGGGGTGTGGTCACCAGAATACCGCTTATGTGATGCAGACGGCTCAGGAATGATCGAACACCTTGCCGGGGTATGGTTATTCCGTGGCTTCACCGTCGGGTCGTGTCCGCATCCGATTCCCTGTTGTTTCGGGCCCCGGGTCGGAATCGCTTGACATTCGGTCGCGTGGGTCATAAGATGAACGCATGTTTGAAACGGGCGTTCATAACGATAGTCCTAAACCGGTGCGTGCCGCCACACGCGACCTGATCCTCGCCGCCGCGCTGCGCATCCTGGCGCGCGATGGTTACGGCGGCCTCACCGCACGCGCCGTCGCGGCGGAGGCTGGGACGAATGTCGCCTCGCTCAACTATCACTTCGGCTCCAAGCGCAAGTTCCTCCCCGAACTCTACGCCGCGCTCGAGCGCGAGAAGTACGCGCGGCAGCGCGCGATGTACGAGGACCGCGACACGCCGCTCAGCACGAAGTGGCGGCAGGCGGTCGCCTACTATCGCCAGGACCTCGCCGATGGCTACGTGCGGATCATCCACGAGCAGTATGCACTCGGCCATACCGCCCCGGAGATCGGTGCGCAGGTGCAGGAGAAAATGACCGCCTGGCAGTCGCTGATCGAGGAGGCGGCACGGCGCTATCTCCCCGCGCTCGGCGTCACGGTGCCGCCGGAGATCGTCGCGAGCACCGTGGTGAGCTTCTGGATCGGGATGGAGGTGCAGCATCTCGCCGGGGCGAGCGAGCAGAAGGGGCAGTACTTCGCCATCCTCGACACGATCGGCGATTGGCTGGAGGCGCGCGAGGCGGAAGCGGCTGCAAAGGCACTGTCGCATGCGGAGGAAGAACCTAGATAGTCGTGCGTGAACTGAGGTAATTGTTAGGGAGTAGGGGAACATGCCCGCTGTTGATCCCATCGCAACGGGGTTCGCGACGAACCCTGAGGACGGTGTCCAAATCGCCTACGCGGTATTCGGCGAGGCGGACGCAATGCGGACGCTCCTCTTTCTCCCGACCTGGAGCGTCGTCCATAGCCGGTGCTGGAAGATGCAGATCCCGTACTTCGCGGGGCGGGGGTTCCGCGTCGTCGCCTTCGACGGGCGAGGCAACGGCAAGTCCGACCGCCCGGCCGGCGGCTACACGACCGACCATTTCGCGCGCGATACCGTCGCGGTGATGGACGCACTGGGAATCGCGCGGGCCGCGCTGGTCGGCTGGTCCGCCGGGTCGCGGTGGGCCATGCAGGTCGCCGCCGAGCACCCTGATCGCGTGACGCATCTCGCGCTGATCGGCCCGGGGGCGAACCTCGACGGCGCGCCGCGCCGGGACCTCGCCACCTTTCTCGCCGCGCCGCCCGACTTCGCGGGCGCGAACAAGTACAACGCGGTCTACTGGCGTATCGACTATCCCGACTTCGTCGACTGGTTCTTCCGCAACATCTTCAGCGAGCCCCATTCGACCAAGGGGATCGAGGACGCCGTCGCCTGGGGACTGGAGACGACGCCCGCTGTGCTCATCCCGACGATCGTCGAGAGCGCCACGCCGCGCATGGCCGCGTTCGCCGCCGCGATCCGCTGCCCCACGCTCGTCCTCCACGGCACGGAGGACCGCATCATCCCGCTCGCCAACGGCGAGGCGATCCACGCCGCCATCGCCGGTTCGTCGCTCGTCGCGCTCGAAGGGTGCGGGCACGCGCCACACCTGCGCGACCCGGTCAAGGTCAATACGCTGATCCACGCGTTCATCGGGCGCGACGCACCACCGAAACAGACCTGGCAGCGGGCGACAATCCGACCGAAGCGGGCCCTCTACGTGAGCAGCCCGATCGGCCTGGGCCATGCCCAACGGGATGTGGCGATCGCCGACGCACTGCGGGCGCGCGTCCCCGGACTCGAGATCGACTGGCTCGCGCAGCACCCCGTCACGACGGTGCTCGAGGCCCGGAGCGAGCGCATCCATCCCCTGAGCGCCCGTCTCGCCGGGGAGTCGCCGCACATCGAGTCGGCGATGGGCGGCGCGCACACGCTCCAGGCCTTCCGCGCGCTGCGGGACATGGACGAGATCCTGCTGGC
>JALYXG010000257.1 GCA_030947205.1 Chloroflexota bacterium | reverse complement strand
TGGTCGTCAATCAGGTGGACTACGGCATGAACCCGCAGACGAGCCTCGACGCGCCGCGCTGGCAGTGGATGAAGGACAAGACGATCGCGGTCGAGATGTCCGCCCCGCAGCATGTCCTGAGCGGCCTCGGCTTGCGCGGGCACAAACTCGAAGTCCAGTACGCTGGAGGCAGTTTTGGCAAGGGACAGATCATCCGCCGCCTCAAGAACGGCGTCTATGTCGCGGGCAGCGAACCGCGCGCGGACGGCTGCGCAGTCGGCATCTGATGTCGACTGAAACGCTCTCGATCCTTCCCCGTCGCTTGGCGCGCCAAGCGACGGGTTTTTGTCCTCCCCATGTCGCGCGAGAGGGACTATCCAGGGTGCGCCCCCTGCGTATTGACCTGGAGCATGTAGATAGACTGGCTCGCCGTCATCAGCAGGAAATTGTGCTGGGGGCCGCCGAAGGTCAGGTTGGCTACCACCTCCGGGGTGCGGATACGGCCGATCACCTTGCCTTGCGGGTTGAAGACGACGACGCCGGAGTAGCCGAGTGGTGCGTTCGAACTTGCCCAGACGTTGCCGTCCACATCAACGCGCATGTCATCGGGCCCGCAATGGACGCCGTCCACCATCATGTCGGTGAACAGTCGCTTGTTGGTGACTGACTTGCCGTCGGGTGCCACATCGAACGCATAGATGACGCCCGTGCCGCCTGCCCCAGTATCGCCCGGCCCCTTGCCGGTGCTGATCAGATAAAAGGTTTTGTAGTCGGGTGAGAAGTCGAGGCCGTTCGGGTCGGGGACTTGATCCTCCCCGACGACGAGGCCGAGCGTGCCATTCGGGTCCCAGCGGTAGGTATTGGTCGGCAATTGCCGCTTGAAGTCGCCCGCGAAGGGATTGCCGACCCGGGGATTGATGTGTCCTGGATTGGCCGAACCGCCGATTCCGTCCGGTTGCCCCTCGGAGAGTTGATCGCCGTAGGCGGGGTCGGTGAACCAGATGCTGCCGTCGGGGTGCGGGACGGCACCATTCGGCGAGTTGAGCGGCTTGCCTTGGTAGTTGTCGGCGAGCACGCTCATCGTGCCGTCGTGCTCCCAGCGCACGAGGCGGCGGAAGCCGTCCTGGCAGGAGATCTCGCGCCCCTGGAAGTCGAATGTGTGGCCGTTGGCGAAGTACGAGGGGTCGCGGAACTTGGTGACGCGCATCTCCTCCCAGATGAGGCGATACTCGATGTTCGCCTGGACATCGCTGAAGAGCAGGTAGTTACCCTCGCTGGACCATGCCGGCCCTTCCAGCCAGCGCCCGCCGGTCCAGACGCGGTGGATCGCGGTGATGCCGAGTAGGTACGGGCCGAAAGAAGGGTCCACGGTGATGATGTCCGGATCGGGATAAATCGTCGGTGGGGCGTCCGGGCCCCACTGGCGCGGCGGGTTGGTGATCACACTGGGGGGCGTACCCTGGCCGGGCGGCGCGTCCTGCGCTCTGGTCTGGAACGTTGACACAGCGGCCTGGGGTGCGGCTGCCGGGCTACCGAGCGTGCCGGCCAGGTTGTCGGGCGCGGCGGCGAGTCCCGCGCTGGGCATCATCGCCGCACCAACAATGGCTGTGGCAGCAGCCGCAGCTGCTTTGATCAGCGTGCGCCGAGACATCGGGCTGATGTTCCGTGGGCCGGTTTCCTGGTACATCACGGATGGTCCATCCCTTCCCTGGCGATCGCGACAGACGCGAGCGATTCCCACGCTGACCGCGCTCTACTATCCCCCACCGCTACGGGGCAACGATGATGTAACCGAGTCTGTACGAATGCATCGTACACATACATTATATCTTTGTCAATGGGGAAGTAGTTTTTTGTACCAAGTGTTCATGTCCCGAAGGACAGCGGATACGTCAGCAATCTCAGCCAACGCAGTGCCAGGCCGCGTGGGTTCTTTCGGAACGAAGGACGACCTTCCATCACGGGCGTTACGCCGTGGCGTCTGTCGCTTGTTCGATCCACTGGCCGACATTGCGGTATTTCGCGTAGCGGTCGCGCAGCAAATGCGGGACATCGAGGTCGGCGCCGGCGCCATAGGTGGCATCCAACGACGCGAGATGTCGTTCGAGGGCATTGCCGACGGCGTCAATCGCGTCGAGCGGGTCTTCGTGGGCGGGCGTTGGTTCAGGCACGACTTCATCTATGACGCCGAAGATGTGCGACTCCGGGCCGGTGATGCGCATCGCCGCCGCGATTTCCTGCTTGGTGGACGGGTCGAGCTTGAGGATCAGGGCCGCCGCTTCCGGTGGCGCGACCGAGTAGACGGCATTTTCCATCATCAAGATCCGGTCGGTGACGCCGATCGCCAGTGCGCCGCCGCTCCCGCCCTGACCGATCACGACCGAGATCGTCGGCACGCGCAGGCCGAGCATCGTCAGGATGGACTCGGCGATGGCGATGGCCTGCCCGCGTTCTTCCGAGGGCAGGGTGGGATCGGCGGCCATCGTGTCAATGAAGGCGAGTACCGGAAAGCCGAACTTTTCCGCATGGAGCATCAGCCGCTTCGCCTTGCGGTATCCCTCCGGTTTGGACATGCCGAAGTTGCGCTTCAAGTTTTCCTTGGTGTCCGCGCCGCTCTGGTGGCCGATGAGCATGACGCTGCGGCCATTGAACCGGCCGACGCCACCGACAATCGCCGGGTCATCGCCGAAGAGTCGGTCGCCGTGGAGCGGGACGAACGCAGTGCAGAGGCCGCTAATGTAGCCGAGCGTGCGCGGCCGATTTGCGTGGCGTGCCCGTGTGACCCGCTCCCACGTCACGTCGGCGCGATGCGACTCAGGCATGGGCGGCGGAGAATACGGGTTCGAGGACGCCATCGGGTGTGCGTGCGGATTCAGTCGCATCGCTCGCGAGCGGCGGAGCGGTGATCGTCCGTGGCGTACCATAGAGCGTGAGTAGCGTGCTAAGCGTTTGCCGCAGATCGCGCCGGTGGACGACGCTGTCAATCATGCCGTGCTTCAGTTGGAAATCGGCGGTCTGCACATCATCGGGCAGTTTCTGGCGCATGTTCTGCTCGATCAGCGTCTTGCCAGCGAAACCGATGCGCGCCCCCGGCTCGGCCAGCAGCACATCGGCGACCGTCGCGTACGAGGCCGTGACACCACCGTAACAGGGATCGGTCAGGACGGCGATGTGCGGCAATCCGGCATCGCCCAGTCGCGCGACCGCAGCAGTCGTCTTCGCCATCTGCATCAGCGAGAACAAGCCTTCCTGCATCCGCGCACCGCCCGAGGCATTGAAGGTAATGAGCGGTAGCCGCTCGCGGATCGCACGCTCGGCGGCGCGGGCGAGTTTTTCGCCGTAGACGCTGCCCATCGTCGCGCCCATAAAGGTGAAGTCGGCGACCGCGACGACGACCGGCTCGCCATTGATCGCGCCACAGCCGGTAATCATTGCTTCGGTTTCGTCGGTCTTTTTCTGCGATGCGCCGAGTTTGTCATCGTACCGATCCCTGCCAATCGCGAAGCCGAGTGGATCAATCGGGCGGACGGTCGTGTCCCACTCCGTGAATGAGCCATCGTCGAGCGTGTATGTCAGCCGTTGGCGGGCATCGAGCCGCAAATGCGCGCCGCATTTCGGGCAGACATGCAGGTTGTTTTCGAGTTCCTTGACATAGAGCGGTTCTTTACAGGTGGGGCATGGAACGATGATCGCGGACGAGGCCGCATCGTCGGCAGCCGCGCGCAATTCGGGCTTGAACTTCGACGGCGCTGCGTGCCGCTCATTTTCCGCCGGTTCGTGGCCACCATGCGCACCACGACGGAAGATCCGCTCCTTCATATGCCCCATCCCTCGTACATCGCACTGTTCTACGGCACCTGTGTCGGCGCACCCGATATTCGTCGCGCAACCGATGCACGACTTCCTCTATGGCTATCAACGCCCGCCGCGTGCGGCAGGTTCCGGGCAGCATAACATACCCCTCATCACCGCGCATCCGAGGCCGGAGAATTAAATCGAACCACCAAGACACCAAGAACACCAAGAAAAGAGGAATGAG
>JALYXG010000389.1 GCA_030947205.1 Chloroflexota bacterium | reverse complement strand
TCCCCGTGTGGTACCATTGGAGGCCGCCATTGCGGGGTGGATACAAGGAGTGACGGGGCGATGCTGATAGATCGGGCAAAGATTCATATCGAGGCGGGCAAGGGCGGCAATGGGTCGGCGGCGTTCCGGCGCGAGAAGTTCGAGCCGCGCGGCGGGCCGGATGGCGGCGACGGGGGACGCGGCGGCGATGTCATTTTGTTCGTCAATCCGCACCTCAACAGCCTGCTTCCCTTTCAGTTCGCGTCGCACTTCAAGGCACAGCCCGGCGTTCAGGGCGCGTCCAAGCGGCGCAAGGGGGCGCGCGGCGCGGACAAGCGAATCGCCGTCCCGCCCGGTACGACTGTACGGGATGCCGCGACGGGCGACCTGATCGTGGACCTGACCGAGCCGGATGAAACGGCGGTCGTCGCGCATGGCGGGCGGGGCGGACTCGGCAATACGCACTACATGACCAGCACGCATCAGGCCCCGCGCATGGCGGAACTCGGCGAGCCGGGCGCGGCGCGCTGGATCACGCTCGAACTGCGCCTGATCGCCGATGCCGGCCTCGTCGGCTTCCCGAATGCGGGCAAATCCACCTTCCTGACGGCGATCACGCGGGCGACGCCGAAGATCGGCGCTTACCCCTTCACGACGCTCGAACCGAACCTCGGCGTCGTCGCGCCGGACGGCGAGCGCGGCCCGACGTTTGTGCTCGCGGACATTCCCGGCCTGATCGAGGGTGCGGCGGACGGGCGCGGCCTCGGTCACGACTTCCTCCGCCATGTCGAGCGGACGCGCGTGCTGATCCATGTGCTGGACGGTTCCGGGATGGAGATGCGCGACCCGCTCGACGACTTCCACACGATCAATGCGGAGTTGAAGGCGTACCAGCCCGATCTCGCCGCCCGCCCGCAGATCGTCGCCTTTAACAAGATGGACACGCAGGAGGCGCGCGACCATTTCCCGGCGACCCGCGACGCGCTGACGGCGGAAGGGTACGAGGTCTTTCCCTGCTCCGCCGCGACGGGCGAGGGGCTGCGCCCGATCATCAACCGCGTCGCCGCCATCCTCGCCGAACTACCACCGCCCGTAAAGGAGATGCCGACCGAGCGCCTTGTTTCCCCGAACGCGGAGCGCCGCTGGCACGCCACCCGCCTGCACGACGGCACCTTCGCCGTGCGCGGCACGCAGATCGAACGCGTCGTCGCGATGACGAACTTCGATCTCGACGAAGGGGTCGCCCGCCTCCAGCGCGTCCTCGACCGCACCGGCATCTCCAAGCAACTCGCACGACTCGGCGCGCTCGACGGCAGCCCCGTCGTAATCGGCAACCACACCCTCGCCTGGGTCGGCTCCGCCGCCGATGAACTGATTGACGAGCCGGATGTCGAGGCCGATCTCTGGGACGAGGCCGACGCGGAAGAAGAATGACCAAAAACCAGATCATACGGGATGGCGGCGGGCTTATGAACCGTAACTGGCTGAATCGGTAATCCAGGGGCGCAGGCTGGAAATCTGCCCAGAGGGCGCCCGGCTACCGGTAGCACAGGCTTTCCAGCCTGTGCGTCTCGTGCCGAATCAAGGTGTTAAGGTTCATTAGCCCGCCTTATGAATTCTCCGTGGCAGGCTAAAGCCCGCCACCACCGCTGTGGAGCAATCTTTGCTCGCTATTCCCTTACTCTACTTTTCGCTAACTTGAGGGCCGTTGAGATGCCGCCCACGAGGCAGTATGCTGCGAGAAAACGCATGGGAAAGCCAATACTGTCCACACCGGCGACGGACCCACGCCACCCTCCGCGCACTTCTCGCCGCCAGCGCGGCAGGATGCATTGCCCACCACCAAAGCGGTGCCCCCATGTACTGATGAAAGCCCTCACTTAAGTCCCCATATAGTGCTCGACTCCGCGCGTCGGCGTCGTACAACGCGGATTATATGGCAGCTTCGCGCCACATGAATCCTTAAGTCGTTGGGCCGCGCACCGGCAGCTGTCCCTTTCCCCTCGTTTACTCCGAATGGGGAAAGGGGTTGGGGGGATAGTGGTGCTTGCATCCTCACTCGTAATACTCCGGCAGCTTTCTCAGCCCTTCCCACTGTTTCCCTTCATGACCAAAAATCACCAGCCCAACCTTCTCCCGTTCCACCAGATCAAGCAGCTTGTTCGTACTGGCGCGGATCGCTTCGGCGTCCGGGTCGCTACCGTCGTCCTGCTTGTCACGGGTAAAGCCCTCGGCGAAGGATACAGCGTCAATCGCCAGAAGAACCGCACCCGTTTCGGGCAGCCGTACCAGCACCGATTGATGTCCCGGCACATGCCCGCTCGTCTCAATCAGCTCCAGCCCCGGCAGCAGTTCCGTGTCCCCGTCCACCAGCCGAATGCGCTCCATTGGCTGATCCCATTGGGGTCGAACGTCGGCATACCGCGGGTTGCTCGCCGCATCCAAATGATGCACACGCTGAACAACATAGTGCGCCTTCGTGAATGCCGCGTGTCGTCCAGCATGGTCGCCATCATAATGCGTCGAAATGACTGTATCGATATCGTCCGGTTTTACGCCAATGCTCGCCAACTGCTCGATAACGTCCTGCCCATTCTCGAACCCCGATTCTCCTTCGGGGATAATCTCCGGTAGACCACTGTCAATCAGAATATTCTTGCCGTCACCCGTTTGCACCAGATAGCACACAATCGGAATCTGGTATTCCGGCACGGACCCCACCTGCATCAGATAAAGACGCTTCACGGCATTCTGGCTCATACGCTCCTCCTCGGATCGGGTAACGTCTTCGTAGGAGCAAGACATGTCTTGCTCTCTATCACCGCAGGTGCAGCAAGCCCAGATTCGTCCCGATCGGGCAAGCGGCGACCAGGGTATACAACAGCGTCAGCATCCGACAGACTGCATCCGGCATCAGGCGGCCCCTCCGGTACAGTATGGTCTCAGCACCCGCACTCTACCAACGGGACCCGCCTGGTGCCACCCCAATTAGCGAAAACTGGAGCCTTACCCGTTTAGGTCAACGCGCCATCGTCCTCGTCGTCATCGGTTGAACGACGATTGACGGGTACGACGGGGATCGTGCCGTTTTCGCGCGGCGGGGCGCGGCGATAGCCGGTGCGGAAGCGGGTCACGGCCGGTTTGGGCGCGGCATCGTCGTCGTCATCGGTGGAGCGGTCGGCAGAGATGGTATTCCGCGCGACGGCGGCAGCAGCGGCAGGGACAGCGGCGCCCGTCGTTTCGAGGTCGCTCGGCGGCGTGGGCAGCGCGTAATTCGGGGCAGGCAGCCGCCGGTTGCGCAGAATCAGGAGGAGGCCGATGAGGATAAAAAGGAACGAGGCCCAGTACGCACCCGGCAGCGGGCCGATGTGCGCGCGGTCCACCCGGATGGACTCCGTGAACAGGCGCG
>JALYXG010000359.1 GCA_030947205.1 Chloroflexota bacterium | reverse complement strand
CCGACCGATTTCATCACATGGCCAACGGTGAGGGGCGTGTCGTCCTCGCCGCGCGCGTGGCGGGCGAGCACGGGACCGAGATCGCCGAACCGGGCGCGCAACTGCACCTCCGGCACGCGCGCCAGGTCGCCGAGCGTCTTGACCGCCATCACGTGCAGCGCCCGTTCGGTCGCCGGGCCGATGCCGGGCATCGCGGCGACGGGCAACGGCGCGAGGAAGGCCGCCTCCTTGCTGGGCGGGATAGCGCGGAAACCGTCCGGCTTGGCGGATTTCGCCGCGATCTTCGCCGTCGTTCGCCCCGTCGCGAGACCGATGGAGACGATCAGCGACAGTTCCTCGCGCACGCGGCGGCGGATGTCGAGCGCGATCAGTTCGGGCGGGCCGCTCACGCGTTCCATCCCCGTGACATTAATCGCCGCCTCGTCCGGCCCGGTCATCTGTACGAGCGGGCTGTAGGACATGAGGATGGCACGGAAGCGGCGGGCGAGTGCGCCGTAGTATACGCCGTCCACCGGCAGGAAGACGGCGCGTGGGCAGCGTCGCTCCGCCTCCGCGATGGACATGCCGGAGCGGATGCCGTAGACCCTCGCTGGGTACGACGCGGCGCAAACGACGCCCCGACCCCCCTTCCGCCCGCCGACGATCACCGGCAGTGCTGCCAGTTCCGGGCGGCGCGCGATCTCGGCAGTGGCGAAAAAGGCGTCGAGGTCGGCGTGCAGGATGGCACGCGGCCATGCGGAATCGGGCTTCGGCAGGGGCGCTTTCGGCGGCGGACCGTCGTCGTCAAAGATCTGCGGGAGCGGGCCACGAAAGGCGAGGGCGAGTACGGTCATTGGGGTTTCCTCCTCATACGTGCGAGCGGGCGCAGACGACAGGCGTGGTATCGTCATGCAACGTCGTACCGAGAGACAGGGAACGCCCCGAAGTGAAGAACAAGTGTTCTAAACATAGGGACAGACACGGGCAAAGTCAAGGTGCATATCCCTTTGGGGAGTAGCCAGTAGCCAGTAGTCGGTAGTCAGAAAGACCGCTGCGTGGTCAGGCTGCGGCGGTTGCCATGGCGTGCGCCTACTTCCAGTCTTTCAACTGACTACCGACTACCGACTACTGGCGACCGGCGACTGGCGACTTTTCCACACCCCCTCGACACATGTACGTTCACTGTGTATAATCCGCACATCCGGTTGAGGGAGCCGGACTCGACAATAAAACGGGCGGGGAGTGAACAGGGATGGCGACGATGCAGCCCATGCAGGGGAGCAGAGTGTGGCAAGCAGTCCTCGAGGATTTGCAGGGGCGCACGCCGCGCGGCTCCTACGAGACGTTCCTCCGTGGCACGGAGATCGCGGCCTTCGACGCCGACGACGCCCGCCTGACGGTCGCCGCGCCGAACATATTTGTCCGCGAGCAACTGGAAAAGCGGTTCCACGGCACGATTGTCCGCTCGTTGCGCGGCATTCTCGGCTACGAAGTCGCGGTGGATTTCACGATCATTGGTCGCCCGGCGAGCGAGGATGCGACGCCGGTCCGGAAGACGCGCGGCGGCGATCAGCACGACGATATTCCAGCCATCGCGCCGTCGCCGAAACTGCCCGTCTTCCGAGAGTATCAGCAGCCGGAACTCGCCGCGACGCCCGCGCACGGTCTCAATCCCCGGTACACCTTCGATCACCTCATCAAAGGCGGCTTCAACAAAATGGCGGCGGCGGCGGCGGAGGCGGTCGCTGAAACACCCGGACGCTCCTACAATCCGCTTTTTATCTACGGCGGCGTCGGATTGGGCAAGACGCACATCCTCCACGCTATCGGGCATTATGCGATGGAGCATACGCCCGGTTGCCGCGTCCTGTACGTCTCTTCCGAGACCTTCACGAATGAAATGATTAACGCGATTCGCGAGAACCGCAACGAGGAATTCCGCACTCGCTATCGGACGATAGACATTCTGCTGATTGACGATATCCAATTCATCGCCGGCAAGGAAAGCACGCAGGAAGAGTTCTTCCACACGTTCAATGCGCTGGTGCTGGCGGGCAAGCAGATCGTGATGACGAGCGACCGCCACCCGAAGGTGATCGTCACGCTCGATGACCGGCTCCGCTCCCGCTTCGAGGGTGGACTGACGACCGACGTGCAGACACCGGACCTCGAATCGCGCATGGCGATCCTCCGGCAGCGCGGCGAGGAGGCCGGCGT
>JALYXG010000341.1 GCA_030947205.1 Chloroflexota bacterium | reverse complement strand
ACCTCCGCGCTCACCGGTAACTGGGGTGATGTAGATGTACACGACATCATGGCGGGGCTTGAGTATGTGCTTCAGCGGCCATATCTGAGTGCGGAGCGCGTTGGCATCACCGGTGGCTCGTACGGTGGCTACCTGATGAACTTCCTGATCGGTGCGTACCCGGATCGCTGGAAGGCGGGCGTGACCGAGCGCAGCACCCTCAGCCGTATCTCGTCATACGGCACGAGCGACATGATCTGGCGCTCGTTGGATTGGGAGTTCAAGGGGCCATACTGGGAGAATCGCGACGACTATTGGAATCGCTCGCCGATTGCGCATGTCGAGAAGATCACGACGCCGCTGCTCATCATCCACAGCGAGAACGACCACCGCTGCACGATCAGCGAGGCGGAGCAATTGTTCACCGCGCTCCGGCAACTGCGGCGCGAGGTCGTCTTCGTTCGCTTTCCGAACGAAAGTCACGGCCTTTCCCGTTCCGGCAAACCCACCCACCGCCGCGAACGGTTGGAGCGGATCGTCGGTTGGTTTCAGAAATACCTGCCGAGCGGGCGATAAACGGTCGTCCGTGGATCGTCGTCGGTGACGCAGCGCCTGCTCCGTCTGTCACGCTGGACGGGCATCGCTGAAATTCTTTCTGCGCCCTCGACGTAAACGTAACACGCCAAGAGAGGTCGTCGCTCATCGCGACAGTTCAGTTTGAATTTCATCCCAATCGCGCGTCTCACCACGCAAATATTCTTGCCACCCTTCCGCGTCCGAAGCGCGCTCTTCAGGCGTATCCGGTTCATCATCAATCGGGGACCGCATCAAGTGCTGAATGAGCGGATCGTGTTCCTTTACAAGCAGGGACTCCAGCAAACGCTGCGCAGCTGGCAGTTCATCGTCCGGCAGTTCATCCACCAAACGATGCACATCTACTTTGACACTCAACGGTATTCTCCGTCCTCCCCTTCTCCTTTGCCCCAAGCAAAGGAGAAGGGGAAGGGGGGTGAGGCTCCCCTAGTCCGCCGCGGCCGCGCTCTCACTGGCATGGATTGCGCGCCAAACCTTCTCGGCGGTCAGTGGCAGGTCAATGTGCCCAATGCCGAACGGTTCCAGCGCGTCCATCACGGCATTCGCGATCGTTGGCGTCGAGGCGACGGTTGCCGCCTCACCGATCCCCTTGACGCCGAGCGGGTTGAGGGGCGAAGGCGTCTCGGTTCGGTCCGTCTGGAACTGCGGGAAGAAGGCCGCGACGGGGACGGTGTAGTCCATCAGGGAGCCGGAGATCAGTTGTCCCTGCTCGTCGTAACGCACTTCTTCCCAGAGCGCCTGTCCGATACCCTGCGCCAAGCCACCATGCACCTGCCCGGCGACGAGCATCGGGCTGACGACGCGGCCGCAGTCGTCCACCGTGAAGTACCGCTGGAGCGTCACGTCACCGGTGTCCGGGTCCACTTCCACGACAGCGATGTGTGCGCCGGAGGGATAGGTGAGGCCCGGTGGCTTGAAGAAGTCATTTTCTTCCAAGCCGGGGTTGATGTCGTTCGGCAGCTTGTCGCTGTAGGCGGCAGCGGCGATTTCGGCGAGGCTCCTGGCGCGATCCGCCGCGCCCTTGACGCTGAACTTGCCTTCCGAAAACTCGATGTCTTCCGGCGCCGCTTCGAGGAGATGCGCCGCGATCCGCCGTGCCTTCGCCTCCACCTTGTCGAGCGCCATCACGAGTGCCGAGCCGCCGGTGACGAGGCCACGGCTGCCCATCGTCCCCTGCCCGATCGGCGTGTTGCCTGTGTCCCCGTGGCGGACGGCGATGTTGTCGAAGGCGACGCCGAGGCGATCGGCGACGATTTGCGAGAAGGTCGTTTCCTGGCCCTGACCGTGGGGTGAGATGCCGGTCATTACCGTCACCGTGCCGGACGGCTCGACGCGCACCGACGCGCTTTCATACGGCCCGAAGCCGCACATCTCGATGTAGCACGAGACGCCGATGCCCATGTAGCGCCCCTGCTGCCGCAGTTTCGCCTGCTCCGCGCGCAGGCCCTTGTAGTCCGCCAATCCGAGCACCTTGTCGAGCGAGCGCTCGTACTCGCCGCTGTCGTAGGTCAGGCCGGTTGGCGTCTTGTACGGGAAGGCATCCGGCTGGATGAAGTTCGTGCGGCGCACTTCGGCGGGGTCCATCTTCAGCGCGTCCGCTACCTGATCCATGATCCGCTCGATGTAGTAGCACGCCTCTGGCCGCCCCGCACCGCGATAGGCCGCGACAGACATCGTATTCGTGTGGACGCAGGTGACGTCCACGGTGATATTCGGGATGTCGTAGTTGCCGACCGCCATCTGCGCGGTGAGAACGGCAAGCCCGGCGGCAAGCGGGTACGCGCCGATATTGCTGGTAATCTCCTCCTTGAGGCCGATCACCCGCCCGTCCTTGCGCGCCGCGACCTGGACCTTGATCTCCTGATCGCGCCCGTGATTCGTCGCCAGCATGTTCTCTGAGCGCGATTCGATCCACTTGACGGGGCGCTTCAACTCGCGGGCAATTGCGGAGATGATGACATCTTCCGGGTACGCGCCGATCTTGACGCCAAAGCCGCCACCGACTTCCGGCGCGATCACGCGCACATCGGACTCCGACATGCCGAGCACCTTCGCAATCGTCGAGCGGACGCTGTGCGGGTTCTGGTTGGAGCTCCAAACCGTCAGCGCGTTCTGCCAGGCGTCCCAGGTGGCGGCGACGGCGCGCCCCTCCATCGGCACGGCGGCGAGCCGCTGGCTGACGATGTGCAGATCGAGGACGACGCCGTCCTTTTCCGCCTCGGCGAAGGCGGCATCCACATCGCCGCTCGTCTTGTTCCAGTGCAGGCCGATATTGTCCGGCTTGTCGCTGTAGAGTTTCGGCGCGTCCGGCGCCATCGCCGCTTTAAGCGTGGCGGCGACGGGGAGCGGTTCCCAATCCACCTCGATCATGTCCACGGCGTCGCGCGCGGTGTACATATCCGTAGCGACGACCGCTGCGACCTGCTCGCCGACATGGCGAACCTTACCGTTGGCGAGGGGATACTGCTGCTCTTGTTCGCTTGTGCCCGACTGGTTCTCGGCAGCTTCTTCTTCGACACTGCCTCCCTCGCCGCCGCCGCCCGCCATCGGGCCGGCCATCTTGCGCATCTGCTCGCCCGTGAAGACGGCGACGACGCCGGGATGCGCCAGCGCGGCGGAAGCGTCAATCCCGTTGATGCGCGCGTGCGCGTACGGGCTGCGGAGGATCGCGCAATGGAGCATCCCCGGCAACTGCACGTCCCCGACATAGGTGGAGGTGCCGGTGATCAGGCGCGGATCTTCTTTGCGGCGGACTCGTGCCCCAACATAGCGGGAGTAAACCACGTCACATTCCTTCCTGTTCCATTCTGCGGGTAGACCGACGGACTGTGCCTCTGCTCGTAGCAGTATACTACGAGACCTGCCAAAGGAATGGGCATAATCCGTCCTTGCTCATCGCGCGTTGCTCATTAATTCTGGGGAGGGTGCTATGGACATTGGGTTCATCGGGCTGGGTGCGATGGGGACGCCGATGGCGCGGACATTGCTCAAAGCGGGTTTCGCGCTCTCCGGCTACGATGCGGACCCGGCGCGCTCGGCGGCGCTCGTCCCGGATGGCGGGACGGTTGCCGGGAGCGCGGCAAAGGTGGCGGCGGGGGCCGATGTACTGCTCGTGATGGTGCAGAACTACGCGCAGGCGTGTGAGGCAGTGTTGGGGCCGGAAGGCGCGTTTGCCGCTCTGCCAGCAGGCGCGACCATCCTCGTCATGAGCACGATCGCTCCGGCGCAGGCGCGGGAACTGGCGGGGCATGCTGCCGAGCGGGGGCTTGGTTTCGTGGACGCGCCCGTCAGCGGCGGGCCGGGGCGCGCGGCGACGGGCGATCTCAGCATCGCGATCAGCGGCAACCCGGCGGACGTGGCGCACTGCCAGCCCGCCCTCGACGCACTCGGCACGCAGCAGTATCCGGTCGGCGATCAGGTCGGGCAGGCGCTCACGCTGAAAATCGTCCACCAGTTGCTCGCGGGTGTACATATCGCGGCGGCGGCGGAGGCGATTGAACTCGGCAACCGCGCCGGGATCGCGCCCGAGGTCGTGCGGAACTTCGTCATGCACGGCGCGGGCGCCTCGTGGATGTTCGGCGACCGCAGCCCGCGCATGGTGTCGGGGGAGTACACGCCGCCGAAGAGCGCGCTCGCCATCTTTGTCAAGGACCTCGGCATCGTCCACGACCTCGGTGCATCCGTCGGCCTCGACCTGACAATCAACGATGCCGCGCTCGCCCTCTTCAGCCGCGCCGCTGCTGCGGGCATGGCGCATCTCGACGATTCTTCGGTAATCGAGATCGTCCGCATGTCCGAGGGCCTGACAAAATAGACAGTGCGCCCTCCATGCTGAAACTGTCCGCGATCCTCGAACGTGAGTGAGGAAAGCGAATAGTAGCGTAGGCTTATGAAGCTTACCAACCTAACCAGGCAATCGGGTGGGGCAGGTTTTCAACCCGCCAGGCTCACAGGTTACAAACCTGTGCCACCAAATCGTTACCGGATTAAGTTGGTACGCTTCATCAGCCTGCGAAATCCATGGGCAAGATTTATTCGGGGAGAGGGACGCAGGCTGAAGCCTACGCTACCGTAATTCAAACGGCGCGTCTGCATGTGGGGAAGGAATGTCGCAATGAAACGGCAACGGCTCGGATCTGGCTTCGCGCTCGGTCTGCTCTCCGTCGTACTGGCAGCCTGTAGCGGTAGCGGCAACCCAACGGCGACGCCGACAACGACCGCGAGCGCTGCGACCGTCATCGCACCGACCGCCATCACGCCGACTGCTGTCGCGCCGACTGCCGCCAACGCCTCCCCGGCGAGTGCGACCACCGCAGCCGCCAGCGTCGCCGCACCCACGCGACCTGCCGCGCAGACGCGGGCGGTGGGGAGTGCGGCGGCGCGCGGGACGGTGCCGCCCAACGGCAGCGCCGTTGCCGCTTCCCCGGCTCCGCCCACACTCGGGCAAACGCTCACCGGGCACATCGCGCCCGTCATGTCCGTTGCCTTCAGCCCGGACGGCAAGACGCTCGCGACCGGGAGCGACGACCGGACGATCAAACTCTGGGACGCCACCACCCGCAAAGAGTTGCGGGCGCTCAGCGGCCACATGGGCGTGGTAACGTCCGTTGCCTTCAGCCCGGATGGGAAGACGCTCGCCAGCGGCAGTGCGGATACGACGATCAAGGTGTGGGATGTCGCGTCGGGCAAGGAACTGGTGACACTGAAGGGGCACAAGGAGACGGTTCTTTCCGTCGCCTTCGGCTCGGACGGCAAGACCCTGGCGAGCGGTGGCGTTGATGCGACGGTCAAACTCTGGGATGTGTCAGCCGGGAAGGAAGCGAAAACCCTGACCGGACACACGGGCAGCGTCCATTCGGTCGCCTTCAGCCCGGATGGCAAGATCGTCGCCAGCGGCGGCAGCGCCGTCCAACTCTGGAGCCTCGGCACCGGCCAGCCGCTCAAAAACTTCGGCGTGCAGCCCGCTAT
>JALYXG010000254.1 GCA_030947205.1 Chloroflexota bacterium | reverse complement strand
TTCGCATCGCTACCCCAAAAATCATCCATTTGGCGCGCCATCGCGTATTGAAGGTAAGGGCAAAGAGCAAAAACGACATACATCTGTAAGATATTATCTCTTTCTGAGTAACATCTCTCCCATACTCTATGCACATAGAGCAATGGTGCTCATGGGCATATCAGAAAGTATGGAGGCTTATCATGAAGGTTCAGATGCGTCGTTGGTTTGCAGTTGGTTTGACGAGTGGTTCGCTGGCGATTTCGCTGCTCGCGGGCAGCGGGGCAGTCGGGGCGGCGGGATCGGCGGACGTGAGTCGCAATGATCGCTCCGATGGTAGCGTCACCATCGCCGCGACGGTCGCGCCGGACCGCACCGTGACGATTGTCCCGGCGGGCGTCACGACGCCGACCGCCGCGCAGGATCAGGTTTTCAACCGCGACGCGCGCACGTAATACCGATCCCCCACGTTAATCGCGAATAAAGGAGGCCGCCGGGGCAACAACCCCGGTGGCCTTCTTTGTATACTGCCCTGCACTGGTGAACGCGCGTCGTGGTCGTGATGAAAGCGAAGCAGGAAGAGCGAGGGGATAATGGACGTATGACACACTTGTATCTGATCCGCCACGGCGAGGCGGTGAGCAATGTCGAGCCGATCATGGGTGGGATGCGCGGCGACACGGGCCTTTCGCCGCTCGGCGTGCAGCAAGCGGAGGCGCTGCGGGACCGGCTGATCGGCACGCGGGAGATCGCGGCAGACATCGTCATCGCCAGCACTCTGCCGCGCGCCCGGCAAACGGCGGAAATCATCGCCCCTGCGTTCGACGTGCCGATCTTCTGGGAAGACGATGTGCAGGAGATGCGCGTCGGCGAGGCGGATGGCCTGCATCTGGATGAGTTCGCGCGGCGCTATGGCGTGCCCGATTACGAGCGCGATCCCTATCGCCCGCTCGCCCCCGGCGGCGAGAGTTGGGCGCAGTTCCTCCTCCGCGTCGGCACGACGCTCAACCGTATCGCCCAGGAACACGACGGCAAAACAATCGCGGTTGTCTGCCACGGCGGCGTGATTGACGGCTCGCTGCTCTGTTTCTTCGGACTGAATACCCAGTCGCTTCCTGCGGTGGATTTCCAAACGCACAACACCTCGATCACCCACTGGGAGCGGCGCGCTCGCCCCGGTAGGCCCCCGCGCTGGCGGCTCGTCGCCTACAACGATGCCGCTCATCTGCGCGATATTGGCGCGGTCGAGCATACTCACTGGGACGAACTGCGTGCCAAACCCGTCATCGGCTCGGACATCCCCGCCGTCCCGCTGCCTACCGAGCCGCCGGACGCCTGATAGTCCGCCGCCTTCATTCTAGTGAAATGAACAGGCACACGGTGCAAGCTTTGGCAGCGGTTGCCTTGACGCCTTGTGCAACGCCACAGTACCATCGCGCTCATCAGTCAGCCATCGTGCATGTCGGAAGAAATAGCAAAGCCCCATCTTTTTCTCCTTTGCGTCCTTCGCGCCCTTTGCGGTTCAAACGTTTTCTCGGAGGTCAGCGATGCGACCGAATCGGATGAAGGAGAGATTGGCGGTGGGCGGGTGGAGCGCGGGGCCGATCATCCCCGTGGCGGATGCGGCGCTCGTCGAAGTGTGCGGTCTGACGGGGTGGGACCATGTGCTGATTGATGCCGAGCATGGGCACATCACAGTAAAGGATTGCGAGGACCTCGTGCGGGCGGCGCACATGGTCGGTATCACGCCGATCGTCCGCGTGCCGACGAACGCGCCGCACGAAATCCTCCGCTATCTCGACACCGGCGCGCAGGGGATCGTCGTCCCGCAGGTAACGACACGCGCGGACGCCGAACGGGCGGTTCGGGCGGCGCGCTATCACCCAATGGGGTCGCGCGGGCTGGCAGGCGTCCGAGCGGCGGAGTACGGGCTTGGCGGCGCAATGGGCGACTACGCGCGGTCGGCGAACGCGACGATCCTCGTCAACGCGCTGATCGAGGACATCCGCGCCGTGGAGAACCTGCCGGATATTCTGGCGGTGGAAGGACTGGACACGATTTCCATCGGCCCGTCGGATTTGTCGCAGTCCATGGGTCACCCCGGCGAGCGCAATCATCCTGCTGTGCAGGAGGCGATTGCCGAGATCATCCGGCTCGGCGTGGCGGCAGGCAAACCCGTCGGCATGAACTGCCCGACCGGGGCGGACGCCGCCCGCGAGCACGCCCGTGGCGTCCGCTTCTTCAGCGTCAGCGCCTGGGGCCTGATCGCCCAAAGCAGCGCCGCCTACCTCGCGGCGCTGCCGAGTAGTCAGTAATCGGTAGTCAGTAGTCGGTCGTCAGTAGTCAGCGAGGGAATGCGAAGCGAGTAGCAAGTTAGCGGTTGTCACAAGAAATCAGTGCCTCATCGTTTGGTAGCCTTTCTGACTACTGACTACTGGTTACTGACTACTACCAGGGAGGGTACGATGGCGTGGACGAATAAAGGGTTGGCGCACCGACCAGTGGTAATGGGGCGGCGGGGGGCATGTGCGTCGGCACACTATCTGGCGACGCTGGCGGGGCAGCGGATGCTGATGCAGGGCGGCAATGCGGTTGATGCCGTCGTCGCCATCGCGGCGGCGCTCAATGTCGTCGAGCCGTATATGTCCGGCGCGGGCGGTGTCGGCTACATGTTCATCTACGACGCCAAAAGTAAGAAGCGGATCGTCCTCGATTACAATGGTCGCAGCCCGTATGCTGCCGAACTGAGCAAGTACACGCACGAGGACGACAAGCAGAAGGGCATCCTTTCGCCGCTGATCCCCGGCGCGCTCGGTGGCTGGCTGACCGCGCTGGAGAAATACGGCACGATGGACCGCGCGACCGTCTTCCAGCCCGCCATCGAATACGCGGAGGGTGGCTTCCCGCTCTCGATCAACAATGAGCGCTTCTTTAAGAACGGCGAGGCGAACCTGCTGACGTGGAAGA
>JALYXG010000245.1 GCA_030947205.1 Chloroflexota bacterium | reverse complement strand
TTGCGCTCATCGTGATCCAGATCGTGCATTGTGGCCGTGTCTAGCATGCGGTTCGATGACCCTCGCTGTGTGCCCGTGATTCCAGCATCACCGGATCGCGGCAAGTATAGCAGAACTGTGTACGTATGGTATGCGTTCTCCGAACGACCCAACCCCCGGCTTTCACCCGCCCGTAGCGCGTGGTACGCTATGCTGTATTGGAACACGGAGCGTTGCTGTTCACGGAGTCCTGCGGATGCGCGGGAAGGGAGCACATCAATGGCCCAAACACTGACACGGCCGAATGCCACCGACGGCGCGGATGCGGGTGCGCTGACGAGCGAGACACTGACGAGTTTCGGGGAGTCGTTCGCCGCGAACCCGGTGTATCGGTTGGCGCAGAATGCGGTGACACAAATCACGGTGGACGATGTGACGCTCAATCGTGGGATCGTCACGACCACCGACCACACTTTCTCGACCTTCCTCGACGACTGGAGCGTGACGAACCAGAAGCAGAGCGGACGCTGCTGGATGTTCGCAGGCCTTAACCTGTTGCGCGTCGCCGCGATGAAAAAGATGAAGACCAAGGAGTTTGAGTTCTCACAGAACTACTCGATGTTCTGGGACAAACTCGAACGGACCAACTACTTCTTCGAGGCGATCATCGAGACGGCGGAGCGCGATGTGGACGACCGGCTCGTCGCCTTCCTGCTCGAAGGCCCGCTTGGCGACGGCGGGCAGTGGAACATGTTCGTCAACCTTGTCGAGAAGCATGGCCTCGTCCCGAAGGCCGTAATGCCGGAGACGGAGAGTTCATCTAGCACGCGCAAGATGAACGCGATCCTCCGCAGCAAGTTGCGCGAGGGCGCGCAGGTATTGCGCGAGATGCACGCTGCGGGCGAGAGTATCGAAAACTTGCGCGCCACCAAGCAGGAATACGTGCAGGTCGTTCATCGTATCCTCTGCATCCACCTCGGCACGCCGCCGGAGCGATTCGCCTGGCAATGGAAGGACAAGGACGGCGAATTTCATCGCACCGATGAACTAACGCCGCAGCAGTTCGCCGCCGAGTTCGTGGATGTGCCGCTCGACGACTACGTCTGCCTCGTCCACGACCCGCGCGCGAGCAGCCCAGCCGGGCGAACATTCACCGTGCAGTATCTCGGCAACATCGTTGGCGGCGAGCGCGTGACCTACCTCAATGTGGACATCGCGCTGATGAAGGAGATCACTAGGCGGACGCTCGAAGAGGGCGAGCCGGTCTGGTTCGGCTGCGATGTCGGCAAGATGATGCAGCGCCACCTCGGCATCTGGGACAAGCAATTGTTCGACTACGAAACGCTCTACGACACGACCTTCCCGCTGGAGAAGGACGCCCGGCTCGATTACCACGAGACGCAGATGACGCACGCGATGCTTTTCACCGGCGTGGATGTCGCGGATGGCACGCCGCGCCGCTGGCGGGTCGAAAATTCGTGGGGCGCGGAGAACGGCCAGAAGGGCTTTTACACGATGAACGACTCGTGGTACGACGAGTACATGTTCGAGATCGCTGCCCGCAAGGAGCATCTGCCCGCCGATCTGCGCGCCGCCCTCGATCAGGAGCCGATCGTCCTGCCCGCGTGGGACCCGATGGGCGCGCTTGCCGAATAGCACCGTAGCGTAGGCTTTCAGCCTGCGTCCCCGTTTGAGGTATCCGCTGGGACGCAGGCTGAATCTGCCCAAAGGGCGCCCGGCTACCACACCGCGAACCGCCGACTGTCACATAGGTCGGCGGTTCTGCTTGCCGTGGCGACGATTTCACCGCATGATGGGCGGCGGGTGATCGTCGCTAACGGGAGCAGGGATGCCAGCAACAACGCAACGGGCGCGCTATCGCGAAGTCCTGCAAATCCTCGCGCGGCACGGATTCGGGTTCGTCGTCCGACCGCGCATCTGGCCGTTTGGGGGCAGCGCTGACGAGGCGCCCGAAGCGGAGGCGCTGCGCCGCCCGGCCGAACTGCGGCAGGCGTTCGAAGAACTCGGCACGACCTTCATCAAACTCGGCCAAATCCTCAGTACCCGCCCCGACCTCCTGCCACCTGCCTATGTCGCGGAACTCCAGAAGTTGCAGGACGCCATTCCCGCCGCGCCGACTGCACTGATCATCGAGCGGATCGAGGAGCAATTACGGCGCCCCGTCGGTGAACTCTTCACGGCGTTCGATCCCGTGCCACTCGCCGCCGCCTCCATCGGCCAGGTACATGCCGTCACGCTGCCCGGCGGGATCGACGCGGTGGTCAAGGTGCAACGGCCCGGCGTGCGCGAGCAAGTCGCGCTCGATCTCCGCATCGCGACTCGCATCGCCCACCTGATGGAATCGCGGCTGAAGATCGAGGAGCGTACCGGCATTGATGTGCCCGCACTCGTGGACGAGTTCGCCTGGACGCTGCGCAACGAACTCGATTACCTGCGCGAGGCGAAGAATTCCGAGGTCTTCCAGCGCAACTTCGCCAACAACCCGCATGTCCGTGTCCCGGCGATCTGCTGGGAGTACACGACGACGCAGATCATCACGATGGAGCGGATGCACGGCCTGCGGATTGACGATGTTGCGGCCCTCGAAGGGGCGGGATACTCACCGGCGCAGATCGCCGAGCAGAGCGCGCGCATCGTTCTGCAGGAGGTGTTCGAGGACGGCTTTTTCCACGCCGACCTCCACCCCGGCAACCTGTTTGTTCTCGATGGCGGCGTGATCGGTGCGATTGACTTCGGCATGGTTGGCACGATTGACGAGGCGATGCGAACGAACCTGCTTTTTCTCCTCCTCGCCATCGTCGGTCAGGACGCGGATCAGATCGCACGGTATCTGTACCGGCTCGGTGTCGTCGGTGGCGTGCAGACCAATCACGCCCTCCTGCTGCGCGACATCCGGCGGCTGATGGCGCAGTATTACGGCATCACGCTCGAAGAAGTGGATGTGACAACGCTCCTCAATGACCTGCTCGGGCTGGTGCGGCGGCATCACCTTCGCCTGCCGCCCGATCTCGCGCTGCTGATGAAGATGCTCGTGATGATCGAGGGGCTGGGGCGGCTGCTCGACCCGACCTTCAATGTGCTCGCGGTCGCACAACCGTTCGGGCAGCAGGCGATCGCGCGCCTTCTCTCGCCGGAGCGGTTGCTGCGCCAAGCCCGGCAGGCGGCGATTCAATACGGCGAGATGGCGATGGAGTTTCCCGGCCGCCTCGACCGCCTCCTCACCCAGTTGGATGACGGCGACCTGCTGACGCGCGCGGCGGATCGAGCGACCGGGCAGGCTGTGCATGCCCTCCATATCATCGCGAACCGGCTGATCCAGGCCATCGCCAATGCGACGGTTCTGATCGCCCTTGTCCTACTTTTTATCACGATGCGGCGCGAGGGCGGTGGGGATACGGTCATGCATGTCGTCTTCTTCTCCGGTATCGGCGTGGCGGTGCTGCTCGCGATCTGGTACGTCATCTCATATTGGCGGTCACGTCGGCTGTGAATCCTTTCTGTCGGTAGCACACAAGAAAAGGGGAGCGCACGCTGCGCTCCCCATCGGTCAATGATCTCCGGTGTCAGTCGGCGGCGGTCGGTGTCACCTTGCCGTTGACGACGATGCCGTCCTTCCGGGACGTTGCCGTCTGCAAACCCGGCAACGACTTGATGAGGTCGGCGATGTTGATGCCGCTGAGCGCCTCCACGAGCGCAGGCACTTGCGCGACCATCGTCGCCACATCGTTGGTGATCTTGCTCGCTCCGGCGCCGTCCGCTCCCGTCGAGACGATGGTGACGGAGTCAATCGCCCGAACCGACTCGCCGAGGCTGCGCGCCAGTTCCGGCAGGCTCGACAGGATTTTGTCGAGCACGGCGGCTTGGCTGTAGAGCGCGAAGGCATCGGCGCGCTTCTGCATTGCGTCCGCTTCTGCTTGCCCCTTCTGCCGAATGATATCGGCCTCCGCCTGGCCGGTGACGCGGATCACATCGGCATCCGCTTCGCCCGTCACGCGGATGGCGGCGGCGCGGCCCTCGGCTTCGAGGCGCAGGCGGTTCTGCTCGGCGCCGGCGAGCGCCTCGATCTTCTGCTTCTCAATTTCGGCGGGTCGCAGAATGGTCGCGATCAGTTCGGACTCGCGCCGCTTGATCTCCGCTACCTGCACTTCGGCCTCGCGCTGCTTGCGGACAATCTCGACGTTCACCTGCTCGGCGACGACCTTCTGCTGCGCGATGTTCGCCTCGATGTCGTACGCCTTGTCCGTCTGTGCCTGCTGGGAGCGGACGGTTTGCTCGTACTCGGCTTTCTTGAGATTCAAGTCACGGATCGCCTCGGCCTGCTTGGTTTCCGAGGCGGCGCGGGCAATCGTCGTCTCCTGATCCGCCATCGCGCGGGCGACGGCGGCTTCTCGCACGGCTTGCGCCTTGCGAATCTCAGTGTCGCGCATCGCCTCCGCAGTCGCGATGTCCGCTTCCCGCTTGATACGCGCGATGTCCGGGCGGCCCATGTTCGCAATGTACTCGTTGTCGTCCCGCAGATCGCGGATCGTGAACGAGATCACTTCCAGGCCCATTTTGTACAAATCATCCGCGACGCCGGAGCGGACTTGCGCCGCGACCATCTCCGGTTCCTTGACGATGCTCTCGACCGTCAGCAGGCCTGTGATGCCGCGCAGATGGCCTTCCATCACCAGCCGGATCAGGTTCTGCCGCTCCTGCGCCGGCTTGGAAAGGAACTGCTCGGCGGCAGTGAGGATGCTTTGCGGATCGTTCTTGACCTTGATCTGCGAGACCGCCTCAACATTCAGCGCGACGCCCTGCTTGGTGTACAACGCCTGCTGAGGCGCGACATCGAAGGACATCAATTCGAGCGAGAGTCGCTTGCCCGTTTGGACGAGTGGCCAGACAACGCGCCCGCCGCCATGCACGACCTTGGTGCCGCCGAAGCCCGAAACGATCAGCGCCTCATTCGGCCCGACCTTCTGGAACATGCTGGCGAGGATCATCAAGGTAAAGAACAAGGCGACAACGAGCAAGACCACGATGAGAATGATGGGATTCATGCTATTTTCCCTTCCCTACCCACGACGAATGACGAGTAACAAGTTACGATTTGAAAGTAACGAGTCGAAGGCAACAAGAAAACTAGGCGTGTGCATCGGGACTCGATACTCGCGACTCGTTACTCGTTACTTCGATTGGGGCATCACTTCCTTCACCGAGCGCGCGCTGCCACGTATCCACGTAGGCAACGCCGCGCTCATACTTGAGAACAACAACCTCACTGCCGCGCGGAAGCTCCTCGCCCACGACACTGCGCGCAGCAGATGTTTGCGTCGAACCGGCTAACGCATAGGTGATTTCACCTGCGTAGCCGGGATAAATCGTGCTGGTGACATGCGCCGCCGTGCCCGGCATGTGGTAGTCCGCCTCGTGAATTTCCGTCTGGCCTTTTTCCAGTACCCGCGTGATGAAGAGCGCGACGACGGAGCCGCCGCCGATGCCGGAAACGGTCGCCACAACGAGGCTTACCACGCCGCCGAGGGCGGTATATTGCAAGACCAAATAGCCGACGCCGCCGAACCAGGTCACAAAAGTCATGATCGTGGTGAAGTTCAGGAAGCCGCTCGAAACAGTCGGGCTCGACGTATCGGCCACAGAATTGCCGTGCGCCGCATTGCCGTGCGCCGTGCCGCCATGCCCCAGGGCGTGCGCCCCGCCCGCGTGGCCGAGGTGGAGCCCCCCGAAATGTCCCATCCCCATCACGAGCGATAGCGCCGTCATGCTGAGGCCGACGAGAAAGCAGACGAGAAACAAGGCTGCCATGTCCGTCCACTCCTATGAAGTGCCGCGATGCATCATACATCTCATTCTATTATACGCCTCCGTATATCGTCCGGTTCCTGTCCTTTCGTCTCGTTTAATATGGGGAATCTGCGGAGCCGGTCGCATGCCCGTCTATGGCATTGCCGGTGCTATACTCGCACGAGAGTGCAGAATGGCCGCGCACGCCCAATGGTGAGGCGAGAGGAGCGGAAAGCGCATGTCCACGCCGCAGGAACCTTCCCCGAATGGACCCCCGCCGCTGTCCGGCCTGACCGTCGGGCGCGTGATGCTATTCACGGCGGCAGCGCTGGTCGTCATCTTTATCGCCAATCTGCTGCTGAAGGTGACCGATCTGCTTTTCCTGCTGCTTATCGGTATTCTGCTCGCCACGGCGATTGACCCGCTCGCGCGCCGGTTCCGTACGATCGGTTTCAACCGGCCCGCCAGTATCCTCAGCGTCTACCTGCTGATCTTCGCCTTGTTTGGTGGTCTGATCGCCTTCATCATCCCACCCATCGTCGCGCAGGGGACGGATTTCGCCACCAACCTGCCTCGCGTCGCCGACCACCTCGAACAGCGTTACGCCACCAGCGACCGTGCCTGGGTCCGGGACGCGGCGCACAACGGCGCGATCAAGTTACGCCAATTTTCGGACAACCCGCCCGATGTGACGGGGGTGCTGAAGGAGCAGGCGGTCAACGTCGTGTCGAGCGTGTTCGGCGCGCTGCTCTCGATTGTCACGGTGCTCCTCATCTCGTTCTACTGGCTCACCGAACGCACGCTGATCCGCCGCGCGCTGCTCGGTTTCGTGCCGATCCACCGACGCTCGCGCGTAAACGACATCTGGACGCACATCGAAACGAAACTCGGCCTCTGGTTCCG
>JALYXG010000230.1 GCA_030947205.1 Chloroflexota bacterium | reverse complement strand
CCGTCGCCAGCGCCGCGACTTGTGCGATGCGTTTCGCCGTGCTTGTCGGCGCGAGCATCGCGATCAGCGCGACCCCATGCCGGTCGCAGGCGGCGCGGAGATCGCCCGCCTCCTCAGGCGGCAGATCAGCGACGATCACGCCGTCCACACCCGCCCGCGCGCAGAGCGCCGCGAACGCTTCCTCGCCCTTCTGGACAATCGGGTTCGTGTAGCCGAGGAAGACAATCGGCACGGTGACGCCCGCTTTGCGCAGGTGTCGCACGTTGTTGAGGCAGGTATCGAGCGTCACGCCGTTCGCGAGCGCTGTCTGCGTGCTGCGCTGGATGACGGGGCCGTCCGCCAGCGGATCGGAGAAGGGCACGCCGAGTTCGACGATGTCCGCGCCCGCCGCGACCAGCGCGGGTACGACCGATGCAACGGTCTCGCGGTCGGGATGTCCGACGGTGATATACGGGATGAACGCCGCGCGTCCCTCCACTTTTGCGCGCGCGAAGGCATCGCGAATCCGGGAAACACCCGTCGCCTTTTGATTCGTTCGATCCAGAGAGGGCGCACGGCTGTGCGCCCCTACATCCCGCTGCCCGCTGCCTGCTTCCTCATTGCTCATTGCTCGTTGCTCATTGCTCACGTCAGCGTCACTCCCAGCGCGTCGGCAACGGTCCCCATATCTTTATCTCCCCGGCCGGAAAGACAGACGGCGATCACGGCGTCCTTCGGCATCGTCGGCGCGAGTTTAATCGCCTGTGCGATGGCGTGCGCCGATTCGAGCGCGGGGATGATTCCCTCGGTCTGCGAGAGCGTTTGCAACGCCGCCAGCGCCTCGGCGTCCGTGATGCCGACGTACTGCGCGTGGTCGGCGTCCGCGAGCCAGGCGAGTTCGGGGCCGACACCGGGGTAATCGAGGCCTGCCGAGATCGAGTGCGTCTCCATGATCTGGCCGTCCGCGTCCTGGATGACGTAGGTGCGCGAACCGTGCAGCACGCCGACGCGTCCGGCGACGATACTGGCGGCGTGCGCGCCTGTCTCGATTCCCCTACCCGCCGCCTCGACCCCGATCAGCCGCACCGACGTATCCGGCACGAAGGCGTGGAACATTCCCATCGCGTTCGAGCCGCCACCGACGCAGGCAAGCACCACATCGGGCAGTTTCCCCGCCTGCGCCAGTAGTTGCGCCCGCGCCTCCTGCCCGATGATCGCCTGGAAATCGCGCACGATCATCGGGTACGGGTGCATCCCCGCCACCGTGCCGATGATGTAGTACGTCGTTTCCACATTCGTCACCCAGTCGCGGATTGCCTCGTTCAGCGCGTCCTTCAGCGTGCGCGACCCGCTCGCGACAGGCACGACCTCAGCGCCGAGCAATTTCATGCGGAAGACATTGAGTGACTGCCGCGCGATGTCCACCTCGCCCATGTAGACGAAGCATTCGAAACCGAGCATCGCGCAGACGGTCGCGGTGGCGACGCCGTGCTGCCCCGCGCCGGTTTCGGCGATCACGCGCGGCTTGCCCATCCGCTTGGCGAGCAGCCCCTGCCCAAGCGCGTTGTTGATCTTGTGCGCGCCGGTATGCGCTAAATCTTCCCGTTTCAGCCAGATCTGCGCGCCGCCGAGCCGCTCGGAAAGCGCCTTCGCATGGTAGGTCGGCGTCGGCCTGCCGACGTAATGCCGTCGCAAATCGCCCATCTCACGCAGGAATGCGGGGTCATTGCGTGCCGCTTGATACGCCGTTTCCAGTTCATCGAGCGCGGGCATCAGAGTTTCGGGCGCATATTGCCCACCGAAACGACCGTATCGCCCCCGCGCATCCGGGAATTCGGCGGGCGGTGGCAGCGTATCGAGATACGCCTCGGCGGTTTCGGGTCGGGTCTGGACCATGCGTGTTGCCTTCCTCGTGGTAAGTCTGTCCGGGCGCATCTGCGCGCTCGCTAGTCTATCACAGCGGGAAATCGCTCGTGCATCGCGTACGTCCTTCGCGGTTCCCATGAAGACAAGATGCGAATAGGTATTTATACGGATGTTCAAACGTTCGTGCTCCACTAGGCTGTGTCTGCGCGCATCGAATGATTTTCGACCGAAGGCTCCTGAAAGGAAATCGCTATGTCGAACACTCCCGTCCCGCCCAAAAAGAGCACGAGCGCAGCGGTCAGCCCGCGCACTGCGCGCGGCGCGGCTTCGCATTCCCCGAGCAAGCGATTTGGCAATGCGGCGCACCGCCCCGGCACTGCCGAGGCCGCGCCGCAGAAGACTACAGCCGCAGCGACCGGTACCAAGGCGAATCGCCTGTCTCCGGGCAAGCGAGCGGTCACGACGTAGCCGCCCCGCCCGGAAACGGTGCGAAAGGCGACACAGCACGCATGAAAGGAGCGTCGGATGCTTCGATTCACCAATCACTACCCATCAACGACCTGGGTGACCATTATCTGGTACAGCCCCGATTGCCCGGACGGCAGCCAGTGGGAAAAAGAAGGCTGGTGGGGGATGGCGCCGGGGGAAAGCAAGATCGTCTTCGGCAACGACCTCGACGAGGTCAATCGCTACTATTATTTCCATGCCGAGGCGGACGACGGGGCATTCTGGGCCGGCCCGGTCGTCGAGCCTGTCACGGACGCGGCGTTCGATTGGTGCCTGGATACGAGCAGCACCGCCGCCCGCGATGTCGGCTTCCGCGAACTCGACATCGGGGGCAACGACGACTACACCGTGACGCTCGTTCCCTGAATGGCGCATTGGTGGTGGACGGGCACCCGTCCACCACGCATCACTCACCGTAATCCTCTCGAAATTCGAGCGGCTGCTATGTGTCAATCGCTCGATGGTGGCAGTCCTGCCCGTCGCTTCCAATGATCCGTCCAGCGGCGCAGCGGGTCGAGATCGACGGATTGGGGGGCGATGCCGGGTTGGCCGATCTTTTGCTCCTGATCGCGCACCGTCACATCGCCCGCCCACGCATAAAACGGCGCCATCTCACCGAGCGATCCCCGCCCCTGGTGGTAACCATGCCACCAGGCGCGCAGGAAGCCACGGACAATCGCCTCCTCATGTGGGCGTAGCGGCGGGCGGATGAACTGCATCAGGACAATCGTGCGGGCCAGGTCGGCGCGCGGATCGCCGGGCAAACCGTTCGGCCAATCGAGCACGCCGGTGACGCGCGCGCCGTCCGCCATCACATTGAGCGGGTGGTAATCGAAATGACAGAGCACGAGCGGGCGGCGCGCAACCACCGTCAGCCGATCTCGGAGCGGCGCAGCCAACGGTCTACCCCAGTTCAGCCACTGATCGGGTGCGTACGGCGGCGCTTCCAGTAGCGGGATCGCGTGCAACCGCGCCTGCATACGCCCAAATATCACGCCAAGCGGCCAGGCGCGCAGCGGCTTCTCCCGCAGGGCGGCGAGGAGCGTTTGACCCGGACACCACGCAAGCAGCAACGCGGGCCGTCCGTGCCACGTCCCTTCCACATGCACCGTCGGGACAGGAATACCGCCCGCCTCCGCCGCGCGCATCGTCGCCACTTCACGGGTGCATTTGCGCGCCTCATCGGACGCGAAGACGCGCAGGGCATATTGCCCGTCCGCGCGATCCACGCGCCAAATCGCCGTGTCCTGCCCACCGGAAACGCGCGTCGCTGCCGTCGTGTCGGTGACACCAAGCGCCGCGAGGATAGCGAAGGGATCAAGACACTCACGTTCCATTCGTGAATAACCTTTCCAGAACGTACGCAGTTCGCGGCGAATTCCTGGTGGTAGTGGTAGTGGTAGCAGGCTTTCCAGCCTGCCTTTATGAACATTAACAACTGAATCGGGCAATCGGGTGGGGGCAGGTTTCCGGGTGCCCTTTAGGGCGGCATGCCGACTACACAGGTTGCAAACCTGTGCCACCGGGCTATTACCCATTTCAGTTGTTAATGTTCATCAGGGCAGGGAAGCAGGCTGGAAATCTGCCCAGAGGGTACCCGTACCACCGTTGACGATTCAGCCGACTAGCGGCACGATTTCGCGCGCCAGCGGGCCGCGCAGGCGCGCGTCGCCCGCCCGCCGCGTGATCCGCCGCGCGTCGAGGTATTCCATCATCGCCTGCGCGTA